>JBFYSG010000202.1:0-7679 GCA_041301835.1 Chloroflexota bacterium
ACAATACCGGCTTGTATGCCGATGTCTCGGTGGGGCTGATCTTCAACTACACCAGCGGCATCACCACCTACGCCTATCCCACCTACCACCTGTACTACAATTCCTCCATCGCCAACTGGCAGTTCTATTCCCCGTAAGCCTGCCGCCCTTTTCAAATAAAAAGACCCATCCCGTTCGCAGGGATGGGTCTTTGGTTGCATGTCCTGCTGCGCCTTCAGGACCCCATCCACAACCCGCCCGTTGTTTCCATCCAGTCGGCGATGCGTTCCACTGCGAGCGGGATGTTGTTATCCGAGATGTCCACCTCCAGGCGCGGCAGCCGCGAGTCACCCACCAGGCGCTGCATCAATGCCTGCTCGCGCACGAAAACCGACAGGTCGTCGTACTGGTCGGGCTTGCCCGAGACCTTCAAGCGCTCCTGGCGGGCGGCGGCAAAGGACTCGGGTGCGCGCTGCAGGAACACCAGGCGGAAGTTGAGCGGCAGCAGGCGCTCTTCGAGCCAGCCGAAGTCGTAGTCCTTGTCGTGCGCCTGCAGTTGATAGGCGCGTGTCGAGATGTGGAAGCGGTCCACGATCCAGGAATAATAGCGCTGGAGTTCGAACAGCCGCACCCAGGTGGCGTAGGTCTCCATCGCCAGGGCTTCCTCCTGCGGCTCGAAGTTGATCAGCCCGCGTCCCCACGGGAAGTTGGTGAAGGCGCACCATTCCGCCGAGATGAGCGGGGAGTGGTAGCGGTAGCGCCGGGGTCCGACGATGCGCGCATGCTCGTTAAGCGCAAAGGCTATCTCGGTCTTGAAGGTCAGGCGCGTGCCTTCCAGGATGATCTTGGGCGTCAGTTTGTGCCCCATCTATTTCTCCGGGGAATGGAAGCGCCGCACGAAGACCACCTGCAGGAACCAGTCCACCAGGCCGGGGAACAGGCGGTCGATCAGGAACGCCAGGCGGTAATACCCGGGCAGGATGACCGCCCGGCGGGGGTGGCGCGCCAGGCGCAGCATGCGCCGCGCCACGCTTTCCGAGGTGAGCGCCAGGAAGGCCGGCAGTTTGACCCGCCGCTTGAGCACGTTGTCCCCGCTGTGCTGGCCAAACTCGGTCACCGCCGGACCCGGATAGATGCCGGAGACCCGCACACCGAAGGGCGCCGCCTCGCGCCGCAGCGCATCGGTGAAACCGCGCACCCCGTACTTGGTGGCGGAATAGATGGTGTACATCGGCGCGGCGATATGCCCCGCCACCGATGCCATGTTGATGATATGTCCACTGCGGCGCTGGTACATCTGCGGCAGCACCCGGCGCGTCAACTGTATCAGCCCGCCTAGGTTGACCGTGATCTGCGCCTGGATATCGTTCAGCGGGTCCAGGTTTTCCAGCCAGTCCAGGCGCCCGAAGCCGGCGTTGTTGATCAGGATGTCGATGCGCCCGAATTGGTCCAGGATGGTCTGCACGGCTTCATCGATCTGGGTGTACTCGCCCAGGTCGAGCGGCACGACATACGCCTGCCCGCCCGCGGCGCGGATCTGCTCTGCCAGCGCGGTCAGTCGGTCCACGCGCCGGGCGGCGAGCAGCACCACCGCGCCCGCCCCGGCGAACAGGCGCGCCGCATCGGCGCCGAAGCCGGACGAGGCGCCGGTGATCAGGACGATCTGGTCACGGATGGGGTCTGTCATGCTGGTCGAGCCTCAGGGTGTGCGCGGTGTCCCGCAGGATGCCTGGGTTCAATCCGCCTGCGGATCGTCGTTATCCTCCGGCTCCTCCGGCTTGTGGCGCGGGCGCGGCGCATCGATGCTGGGTTCGGGCGCGATGGCAAGTTCCACCACCTGGTCCATGTGCGTGACCGGGATGATCTTCAACGCCTCGCGCACTTTCTTGGGCACCTCCACCAGGTCCTTCTGGTTCTTCTGCGGCAGGAGGATGACCTTCAGCCCGGCGCGGTGTGCGGCAAGCACCTTCTCGCGCACCCCCCCGACCGGAAGGACGCGCCCGCGCAGCGTGATCTCGCCGGTCATGCCGACCTCCTTGAAGATCGCGTGCCCGGTGAGCGCCGAAATGATCGCCGTCGCCAGCGTGATGCCGGCGGAGGGTCCGTCCTTGGGGATGGCGCCCTCGGGCATGTGCACGTGGATGTCCATGCGCTCGAAGACCTCCCACTCGATGCCGAAGCGCGCCGCCCGCGACTTGATGTATGTCAGCGCCGCCTGCCCCGATTCCTGCATCACGTCGCCGATCTGACCGGTCATCTGCAGGTTGCCTTTCCCGTCCAGCACCGCCACCTCCACCGGCATGATCTCGCCGCCGTTCTCGGTCCAGGCAAGGCTGGTGGCAACGCCCACCTCGTTGTGCAGCTCGGCTTCCGTCTGGAAGAACTGCTGCGGACCGAGGAATTTCTCCATCATCTCCGGGTTGATGCTCTCCGGGTGGCGTTTGCCCTCCGCCTTCCAGCGCGCCACCTTGCGGCAGATGCGCCCGATCTCGCGTTCCAGGTTGCGCACCCCCGCCTCGTAGGTGTACTCGCGGATGATGCGCTGGAGCGCTTCGTCCGTGAAGGTCAGCCCAAGCGAGTCGATCCCGCTCTCCATCAGTTGGCGCGGGATGAGGAATCGCCGGGCAATGGTCAGTTTTTCCTCCTCGATGTAGCCCGGGAATTCGATCACCTCCAGGCGGTCGAGCAGGGCGGGCGGTATGCTCATCAGCGTGTTGGCGGTGGTGATGAACATGACCTTTGAGAGGTCGAAATCCAGTTCGAGATAGTGGTCGCTGAAGGCGTGGTTCTGCTCCGGGTCGAGCACCTCCAGCAGCGCGGAGGAGGGATCGCCGCGGAAGTCGTTGCCCAGTTTGTCGATCTCGTCGAGCATGAACAACGGGTTGGCGCTTCCGGCGCGCTTCATCGTCTGCAGGATGCGCCCGGGCAGGGCGCCGATGTATGTGCGCCGGTGCCCGCGGATCTCCGCCTCGTCGCGCACGCCGCCCAGCGAGACGCGCACGAACTTGCGCCCCAGCGCCTCGGAAATGGATTTCCCCAGCGAGGTCTTGCCCGTGCCGGGCGGTCCCACGAAGCACAGGATCGGCTGGCGTTCCTTGCGCGGCTTGAGTGAGCGCACCGAGATGTATTCCAGGATGCGGTCCTTTGCCTTCTTCAGACCGTAATGGTCGCGGTCCAGGATGCGCGCCGCATGCCGGACATCCAGGTTGTCCTCGGTGGCGTTCTTCCACGGCAGTTCCAGGATCCAATCGATGTAACTGCGGATGATGCCCACCTCAGGCGCCATAAAGGGCATCTGCGTCAGGCGTTCCAGTTCCTTCATCGCCGTCGCCCGCACCGGGTCGGGCAGGTCAGCCGCCTCGATCTTCTTGCGCAGTTCGGCAAGGTCGCGTGAGAACACATCCCCTTCACCCAGTTCGGTCTGGATCTGCTTCATCTGCTCGCGCAGGTAGAATTCCCGCTGGCTCTTGTCCACCTCGTTCTGGACGCGGTTGTGGATCTCGTCCTCCAATTCCAGCACGTCCAATTCCTGCGCCAGCAGTTTGTTGATCCGCGCCAGGCGCTGGCGCGGATCCTGCATCAGCAGCAGTTCCTGGCGCGCCGTCAGGTTGAACGACACCGCCGTGGCGATCATGTCTGCCAGCCAGCCCGGCTCGGCGATGTTCATTGCGAACAGGTGCGCCTCCTCGGGGATGGTGCGGTCGAGCGAGACACAGCGCTCGAACTGGTCCAGGGCGTTGCGCATCAGCGCCTCGGTGGTCTTGTCTGCCGTGGCGGGTTCGTGGATGACGCGCACCCGCGCCTTGAGCACGGGCTTCAGCCGCGTGAATGCCTGCACCTCCACCCGCCGGCGCCCCTGCACCAGCGCGGAGGAGGAGCCGTCTGGCATGGAAAGCAGGCGTCCTGCCGCCAGTTCCACGCCGATCGGCAGGAAATCCCCCTCGCCCGGGTCTTCCTCGTCCGGGTCGCGCTGCGTCAGCCCGATGACGGTGTGGTTGTGTTCGTGCGCCTCGCGGATGGCAAGCAGCGAGGCTTCGCGTCCCAGGAACACGGGCGTGACCATGTGCGGGAATATGACGATATCGCGCAGCGGCAGGACCAGCGCCTCGATGCAGCCCTCTTCATCCGGGGTGGCATTGGGCACGCGGTACAACTCATCCGTGCGCTGCGAGAAATTGTTGTTGTTATCTTCGTTATCGAAAGACCAGTTGTGTTGGGTCATGCTGCACCTGCTGAACCGATTGTGCTTCTATTGTACCCGCCCGGTGGCGGATTCCTGCCAGGCAGTCTTGACCTCCGCCGTGGCGAACATGCTCCCGGCAGACAGCACGATCTCGCCGCCTGCGGCGGAAACCTCAAGCGCCCGACTCAGCGCCGCCTGCACCGAGGGCGCCGTTTCGGCGCGTATGCCGCTGCGCTGCGCCGCCTCAGCCACCTGTTCCGGCGGCATGGCGCGCGGGTGGTCCGCCCGGGTGGCAATGAGCAGGCGCAGGCGCGGCTGGATCTCTGCCAGCATCCCCGCCAGGTTCTTATCCTCCGAGGCGCCCATGATCAGCACGACGCCCCTGCCGGGGAAGTGATCCTCCAGCGTCTGGCACAGGCGCAGGAAGGAATCCTGGTTGTGCGCCGAATCGAAGATCACGGGCGGCTCGCGCCGGGCGATCTCGAAGCGGCAGGGCCAGGCAACGTTCGCGAAACCTGCCCGCACGGCGGCAGGCGGCACATCCAGCCCCGAGACCTGCACCGCCGCCCAGGCAGTGGCGGCGTTCTCCACCTGGTGCCTGCCCAGCAGGGGGATGTGCAGGTGGATCGCTTCCGCCGCCTGCCTATGCTCGCGCCGGTCGCGCAGCACCAGGTCCTGACCTTCGAGCGAGCGCGCCCCGCCTTCGTACAGCACCTCGCGCCCCACCAGGGTCAGCGGGGCGCGGCGCGCCCGGGCGGTGGCTTCCAGTACGAGCAAGGCTTCCTCCACCTGGGGCGAGGAGACCAGCGGCACGCCCGGCTTGATGATGCCGGCTTTCTCCCCGGCGATCTGCGTGAGCGTGTCCCCCAGCACCGCCATATGGTCGTACGAGAGCGAGGTGATCACCGCCACGCGCGGGGTGATGACGTTGGTGGCGTCGAGCCGCCCGCCCAGCCCGACCTCGATGACCGCTGCCTGCACACCCTGGCGGGCGAAGTATAAGAAAGCCAGCGCGGTCGTGATCTCGAAGACCGTCAGGTCGGCGATGCCGGCAATGACCGGCTTCATCTCCTCCACCAGCCGCGCCAGTTCGCCGTGGTCGATGGGACACCCGTCGATCTGCATCCGCTCGGCAAAATCCTGCAGGTGCGGCGAGATGTACAGCCCGGTGCGGTAGCCGGCTGCGCTCAGCGCCCAGGCACTCAGCGCCGCAGTGGAGCCTTTACCCTTCGTCCCGCCGACGTGCAGGCAGGGGTAAGCCGTTTGCGGGTCTCCCAGCGGGCGCAGTAGGGCGAACATGCGCTCGAGTTTGAACTCAGCCCGCGCCAGCCGGGCGGTTTTTTCTCGGCTATAATCGACGAAGGAATATAGGTAATCGAGAGCCAGGTTATAGGCGGTTTCGCTGTCCATGTGCGCAAGCATTGTAAATGGTAATGCCCGAATCGTAAATCGGGAAAGCCGGGCGGGCTGCCTGCCATGATGGCAGTCCTCAGCCTGCGCCTCAGCCTGCCGGGATGCGCCTCGCTGAAGGAGAAGCGTGGCAGGCTGCAGCCGTTCCTGCACCGCCTGCAGCGCGAGTTCAACCTCTCAGTGGCGGAGATGGACCGCCAGGATCAATGGGGGCAGGCGCAGATCGCCTGCGGCATGGTCGGTAACGACCGCGCCCACCTGGAACGCAGCATGCAGACCGTGCGCGCCTGGGTGCAGAAGCACTGGGCGCAGGGTGAATTGCTGGATGACCACCTGGAGATCCTCTGAAAGGATAACGATATGAAGATCATCATCCTGGGTACGGGCGGGGTCGGCGGTTATTACGGCGGGCTGCTGGCGCGCCATGGGCAGGATGTCACCTTCATCGCCCGCGGTGCGCACCTCGAAGCCATCCGCCAGGACGGCTTGCTGGTCCGCAGCGTCCACGGGGATTTCCACATCCAACCAGCACAGGCAGCGGATACGCCCGACGCCCTGGCAGGGGCAGACCTGGTGCTGGTGTGCACCAAGACCTATGACAGCCAGGCGGCGGTGGAGTGGCTCAAGCCTGCGCTGGGCGCGCAGACCAGCGTGCTCAGTTTGCAGAACGGCTTGGACGCCGCCGGGACCATCGGCGCCGTGCTCGGCATGCAGCACATGCTGGTGGGCACCACCTGGATCTCCGCCTCGGTGGAATCGCCGGGCGTCATCCGCCAGGTCTCGCAGTTCCGCCGCATGGTGGTGGGCGAATTGGACGGCAGCCTCACGCCGCGCCTGCGCGCGCTGGAGCAAGCCTTTGCCCCCACCGGGGTCACCTTTGAACTGGTGCAGGATATCCAGCGGGTGCTGTGGACCAAGTTCATGTTCATCGCCGCCGCCAGCGGGATGAGCGGGCTGACCCGCCTGCCGCCTTACGAGTTCCGCGATGTGCCCGAAACCCGCCGCCTGCTCATTGCCCTCATCGCCGAAGTGGATGCGTTGGCGCGCCGCCAGGGTGTGGCGCTGGACGCCGATCTCCCTGAAAAGACCCTGGCGATGATCGATGCCTCCGCCCCGCCGGTGCGCTCCTCGTTCCAGCGCGACCTGGAGAGCGGAAAACTCTTCGAACTGGAAGCCATCATCGGCGTGATCGTCCGCCAGGCGCAGGAAGTTGCCCTGCCGGTGCCGGTGACCGAGAGCATCTATGCCGCCCTGCTGCCTGCCCTGCGCAAGGCGGGCGGCTGACGAAGGGAGCCATATATGGACCTGCAGCTGAAGGATAAACGCGCCCTGGTCACGGGCGCCTCGCGCGGGCTGGGCTATGCCGTTGCCCGCACCCTGGCGCTGGAGGGCTGCCGCGTGGCGGTCAACAGCCGCAACCGGGCGGCGCTGCGCCTCGCCGCAGAACGGATCGGTGCCGAAAGCGGGCTGCCGGTCGCCAGCCTGCCCGGGGATGTCGGCTTGCCGCGCCTGCCGGCGCGCCTGGTTGCCGGGGCGGTCTCGGCGCTGGGCGGGCTGGATCTCCTGGTGTGCAATGCCGGGGGACCCCCCGCCGGCAGTTTCGAATCCTTCGATGAAGCCGCCTGGAGCAAGGCGATCGACCTCTCGCTGATGAGCCATGTGCGCCTCATCCGGGCGGCGCTGCCGCACCTGCGCCGGTCGGGAGCCGCCAGCGTGCTGACCGTGACCTCCTACTCGGTCAAACAACCCATCCCCAACCTGGTGCTCTCCAACAGCATCCGCGCCGCCACCGTCGGGCTGACCAAGACGCTGGCGCTGGAACTCGGCAAGGATGGCATCCGCTTCAACTCCATCCTGCCCGGTTGGACGGAGACCGAGCGCGTGACCGAGTTGATGACCTTCCGTGCGCAGCAGAACGGCACCAGCGTGGCGCAGGAGATCGCCCGCCAGTCGCAGGAAAGCCCGCTGGGACGCATGGGCACGCCGCAGGAGTTCGCCAACGCCGCCGCCTTCCTGCTCTCACCGGCGGCGGGCTACATCACCGGCGTCATGCTGACCGTGGAAGGCGGCATGTACAAGGGCACGCTGTGAGCAGCCGCCCACCCGT
>JBFYSG010000203.1:0-3701 GCA_041301835.1 Chloroflexota bacterium
TGAAGCGCCGGATGAGCAGCGCCAGTTTCAGTTCGTACTCGTGGAACAAGCCGGTCACCGGTCCGCAGGTCTGCAGCATCTCGATGACCCTGGCGCGCACCGGGGCGTAGTTCGAGCCCAGCAGGGTCGGACCGCCCGCCTGCAGGAAGTCGATGTAGCGGTTGCCGTCCGCATCCCACAGGTGGGCGCCCTCCGCCCGTTCGATGGCGATCGGGAAGGGGTAATTGAATGCCAGGTTGTGCTGGACCCCGCCGGGGATGACCTGTGCGGCTTCACGCGTCAGCGCCTGCGAGCGCGGGCAGCGCTCTTCGAAGTAATCCAGGTATGCCTGCATGGGCGCGCGCCGAACCGGGCGCATGGGCTGGGCGACCAGGTCCTCCAGGCGGCGGTAGATGGCGGGCACATCCGGGTATTGGGAAATGGCATATGGCTGAGGTTCGCTCAAGGTTACTCCTGTCAATGAAGGCTGCACGCGGCGGCGGGGCGCCTCACTCGCCCCCGGTCTTGAGGTCCCCTTTTTCGATCTTCGCCTGGTCGCGGCGCAGTTTGGCAAAAGCGACCTCGCGCGCCGCCAGCGGGATGCGGCTGACCTTGCGCCCGCTGGTCAGCGCCAGCAGGTACGCCAGGGCGCATTTTTCCAGCACTTCAACATTGTGGATGGCGCGCTGCATGTCGTGACCGAAGACCAGCGCCCCGTGGTTCTGCAGCATGTAGGCATTGTTGTGATCGCGGACGTGCCGGGCGACCGTGTTCGCCAGCATGGCGGTGCCGGAGGGGGCGTACGGGATGATCGCCACGCCGCGCCCCAGGAAGCGCGCCTGCTCGTCGAACAGCGCCGGGATGGGCGCGCGGATGAGGGTCAGGGCGCTGGTATAGACCTGGTGGGTGTGGATCACGGCGTGGACATCGCGGCGCGTGCGGTAGATGGCGGCGTGCATGCCCGATTCGACCGAAGGTTTGCGCGCACCTGCCAGCAGGTGCAGGTCGCTGTCCAGCACGCAGACATCTTCGGGGGTCATTTTCATGTAGTCGTAATTGGAGGGGGTGATGGCGAAGGCATCCTGCCCTTCGAGTCGCAGCGACAGGTTGCCGCCGGTTGCCATCAGGTAGCCGCGGGCAACCAGTTTTTGGGCGGTCTCCACGATCAAGGCACAGGCTGAGTCATAATTTCCCATGTTCACCTCGGCGGCTAATCTTTACAACGTAAAGATTATAGGGTATTATCTTGACGATGTCAAGATTAGCGGGTAGGATGGCGCATGGCTAGCGGTACTTACCATCACGGCGACCTGAAAAACGCCCTCATCCGGGCGGGCATTGAGATCCTGTCCAGGGATGGCGTCCAGGGGCTGAGCCTGCGCAAGACGGCGCGCATCGCGGGGGTCAGCCACGCCGCGCCGTATGCCCACTTTGCCGATAAACAGGCACTCATCGCCGCCATCTCCACGGAAGGACACAATCTCATCCATGCACGCGTTACGGGCGTGCTGGAAGCCCACCCCGCCGACCCGCTGCGCCAACTGGTGGAGGTCGCCTGGGCGTATGTCCAGTTCGGGCTGGAGGAGCCTGCCCATTTCCGCGTCACATTCTCGGGCGCGGTGGAAAAGGAACACGAGTACCCCGCCCTGGTGGAGATGACGGGCAGGAACTTCGGGATGGTGCGCGACCTGGTGAAGCGCTGCCAGGCGGCAGGCATCCTGGCGGCAGGTGAAGCAGACCTGATCACCCTGACGGTGTGGGGGCTGGTGCACGGGTTCGTCTCGCTGCTGCAGGAAGGGCAGGTCTCGCACACGCTGCTCGACCGCCACACACAGCGCGAACTCCTGATCCTGGTGCTCGACCAGGTCACCCTGCCCCACCTGGACCCGCAGGATTTCCCCGAAGCGCCCGCGGGCTGATCGCCCGCGGCTTGAGCAACCCCGAGATCGCCGCCCAACTGCATCTTTCCGAGGGGACGGTGCGCAACCACGTCAGCGCCATCCTGGCGCGCCTGGATGTCACCGACCGCACACAGGCAGCGATCATCGCCATCCAGCATGGGTTGGGGAACGATTGACCCTGCCGCCGGTTGGGGGGCAGGTGCATGACCGGCACAATGATCCTTTTCCAGCCTGAAACAGGGAGGGGGTAGCACTTGACAATCGCGGGGGTTTTAGTTAAAATAATTCAATCATTTAAATAAATTAGAACGATGAAAGATATTAAAATGAACAGATCTCCTGCCGAAAACGTCTTCCTGATCCAGGACCGCGCCACACTCAAGGTCATCGCCGACCCCCTGCGCGCCCGCATCATGGATATCCTTGCCTTCCAGCCGCTGACCGTGAAACAGATCGCCGCCCGGTTGGACAGCGTCCCCGGGAAACTCTATTACCACATCAACCTGCTGGAAAAGCATGGCTTCCTGCGCGTGGTGGCGACCCGCCGGGTGTCGAACATGCTGGAAAAGACCTACCAGGCGGCGGCAACGCAAATGGATATCGCCCCTGCCCTGCTGACCACCACCACCAGCGAGGGCAAGGACGCGGTCTACGACCTGATCACCTCCACGCTCGACGCGACGCGCGCCGACATGCTCCGCAGTTTACAGACCCGTTTCCGCCAGTTGGAACAGGGCGCCGGGCAGCGGGTGCGCTCGGTGGTGATCAACCGCGATATCCGCCACCTGCCGGATGCCCGTGCCGAGGAATTCGCCCTGCGCCTGAAAAACTTACTGGAGGAATTCGGCTCCATGGAAGTCCCCGAAGGAAGCCCGGAGGCGATGCACTACGGGCTGGCGCTGGCGTTCTACCCCAGTTTCTACGACCAGGAGTCCCATGAACCCGAATGAACCCCTCCCCGTCCCGGAATCCGTGCCCGCCCGGGCAGGTATGCGCACCTTCCTGTTCATCTGGCTCGGACAGGTGTTCTCGATCCTCGGCTCGGGGCTCTCCAGTTTTGCCCTGGGCGTGTGGATCTATCAGCAGACCGGGCAGGCGACGCCCTTCGCCCTGACGATCCTGTTCGGCAACCTGCCGCACTTGCTGGTGATGCCCTTCGCCGGCTCGCTGGCAGACCGCTGGAACCGGCGCCTGATCATGATCCTGGCGGATTCTGGTGCCGCGCTGGGGACGGTCGCCCTGGCACTGCTGCTGTTCTTCGGCGACCTGCAGATCTGGCACATCTATATCATTGTCGTCTTCTCCTCCATCTTTTCCGCCTTCCAGGAACCCGCCTACATGGCATCCATCACCATGCTGGTTCCCAAGAAGGATTTTGCCCGCGCCAACGGCATGATGCAGATGGGACAGGCGCTCGGTTCCGTCATCACACCCCTGCTGGCAGGCGTGCTGTTCATCGCCATCGGCTTGAAAGGGCTCATTCTCATCGACCTGGCGACCTTCTTCTTCGCCGTGACCCCGCTGTTCATCGTCCGCATCCCGCAACCTGAACTGCGCCCCGAGGACAGGGGACCCCGGAAGAACGCCTTCAGCGATTTTGCCCTCGGTTGGAGGTTCATCCGTTCACGCGGCGGACTGCTCGGCTTGTTGCTGTACTATGCCATGGTCAACTTCCTGCTCAACTTTGCCATGGCGCTGAGCGTGCCCATGATCCTGGCGGTACATTCAGCTGCCGTCCTGGGCGGCATCCAGACCGCCCTGGGCATCGGCATGCTGGGGGGCGGCATCCTGATGTCCTCCTGGGGCGGACCCAAGACCCGC
>JBFYSG010000205.1:0-5783 GCA_041301835.1 Chloroflexota bacterium
ACCGGGGCGTGGGATCGAGAAAGGCAAACCTGTCGAAAGGCAGGGACGCAAAGCCATGGGTCTACCGATGCGCCGCATCCATGACCGCCAGGCCGCCGAAAGCCACCTGACTGCTGTGCCCGCAAGGGTCAGCGCAAGTCTGTTGGATCACTGCGAGGAGTTGCCTCCTCACCGGCCTGGTTCCCTATCCAGACCGGTTTTTCTTTTGGGAGCGTGAGGCATGATCGCAGGACGATCCGGGAAAAAGATCCAATTCTTGTGGGCGCTGGCGCTGTTCGCCATCGTCCTCGCCAGCGTTACCCCTTCTGTTCAGGCCGCGGGCGGCGGCATGCCCGTCGATCTGCCCGCCCGCCTGGGGACGGATTTTGCCCTGCCTGACGGGGACCAGCCCCAGGCGAGACCGGTCGTCCATGTCGAAGACCCCGGAGTGTACACCCCCGGCTCACGCCCGGCGCAGACTTCCCCCTACGACTTCGGCAACCCGGCAGGCTGCGCGCCGGCTTCCGCTTTGGCGCTCTCACCAGAAGAAATGCTGGCAAATGTCCAGGCTGTGTTGGGGAGCGCGTACAGCCTGTCAGCCCGGCGCCAGACCTGGATCTGGAACGGGGAACTGGGCAGCATGCAGGATGTGAGCCAGGAGCGGTTCGCCTACGAGTTCACTTTCAACGAATTCGCCCCGCCCCTGACCTACCTCGGCGACCATGTCGCCAGCGTGTTCCTGACCAACGGATTCGTCATCTGGTTCCGCCAGTACAGCGGGAGTTTCCGCCTCCTGGCGATCCCCATGACCCCCGGTGTGGAGGCATCCGACTGGGCGGGCTACCTGTCCGCGTACTGGCAGCCAGGCGGATCGCCGCAGGATGCCTTCGTGTTCCCCGT
Organism: Chloroflexota bacterium; assembly: GCA_041301835.1. GTDB lineage: Bacteria > Chloroflexota > Anaerolineae > Anaerolineales > Villigracilaceae > UBA877. Next base: position 880 of record JBFYSG010000205.1, read on the forward strand.
GCTGAAGAAACTGCCCTGCCAGTGGGCGGTTGACCAGGGCTATGTCAGCCGCGAAACCCTCGCCGGTATGTTCTCGCTGGACTGGCACATGCCGGAATTCCTTCCAGCAGGACGCCAGTACCTGGCTTCAACCTGCAAGGAAGCCAACCGCATCTCGCGTGACTTGATCGGTTTCTGGGATGCCTCCTCCATGTGCGGACCGCTCACCTGGACCATTCTGCGCGATGCCGACGCCTTCCCCTACCGAATCGGCTCCTGGACGGCAAGCGCGGCTGCCTTCACCGCCTCGAACCCCCACTGGAATGCCCAGCCGTGGGCTACCTTCGACCCCGATACCTATGATCTCCTCCAGGTCAAGACACCCATGCCGGGTTACGACTTTGCCAGCCTTGGCGACCTGCACACCGGCGATATCGTCTATTCCTTCAGCACCCTGTATGCGACCCCCGGCTTATTTGATCACATCTTCCTCGTGGCAGGCGTGGACGAAACCGGCGCACGCCTGAGCGTGACCAACATGGTGCACACCTCCCCCGGTGCCGATTGTTCCATCAGCGAGGTGCGCCTGTACACCCCGGGTGACCGCGAGACCGGGGTCATCAACCACGAATGGTCCGGCGTCGGCTATGGGCGCACGGGCACCACCGGCTTCGACATCTTCCGCTGGAACTGGACCTCCTACCACCTGGCTTGGGAGGCGCGCGACCATACCGTTCGCTGGGGCGAGACGCTGGAAACCATCGCCTTCGATTGGAAGGTATCTCCGGAGAGCATCCTCGCCGCGAACCAGATGACCGCTGGAACCCAACTGCTCCCCGGGCAGACCATCCACCTGCCGGTGCCTCCGGCGGGTTTCGAATAGGGAAAGGTAGATCAATATGACCATCGATTTCGACCTCAAGGGGAAAATATTCACCGACATCGTTTCCAAGCAGGCGCTTAATTGCCGGATCATGACCACCAGCCACCTGATCGAGGGCGAGATCCACGTCCGCACCTCCGGGCGCATCAAGGATGAACTCGATCAACCCGAACCCTTCCTGCCGGTCACCCATGCCGCCGTGCTGGGACCCGACCGCCAGGTGCTCTTCCGCACCGCCTTCATCGCTGTCCGGCGCGACCAGGTCATCTGGATCACACCGCTGGATGAGATCCATGAAGAGGAGTCCTCATGCTGACCGATACCGGTGTATCCCTCCATGTCGGGATATCCAATGCCGACCTGCTGCGCCTGCGCACGTACCTGGTCAAGCGTGTTTCGGCGGAACTCCCCCCTGATTTCGCCACCCCGGCGCTGTTCCGCGATACCGCCCACGGGAAGATCCAGGCGGTCTTCGCCGAGACGGGTGTCCAGCTTCCCGAGGATGTGCGCACGATGGTGCTCGGTTCGGTTTTCAACGAACTCGTTGGCTACGGTCCCATCCAGCCGCTGCTGGATAACCCCGATATCACCGAGGTGATGGTGAACGGGCACCGCAAGGTCTATGTCGAGAAGGAAGGCAAACTGGTCAAGACCGGCGTCGTGTTCGACGATGATGCCCACGTGCTGCGCATCATCGAACGCATCATCCAGCCGTTGGGGCGCCGGATCGATGCCGACAACCCCACCGTCGATGCCCGCCTGCCCGATGGCTCGCGCGTCAATGCTGTCATCTCCCCCGTCGCCATCGATGGCGCCTCCATCACCATCCGCAAGTTCCGCAAGGACCGCCTGAAAATAGAGGACCTCATCCAGTTCAATTCCCTGACCGCGAACATGGCGGAGTTCCTGCGGGCGTGCGTCATCGGCAGGCTTAACATCGTCGTCTCCGGCGGTACCGGTTCCGGTAAGACCACCCTGCTGAACGTCCTTTCCGGTTTCATCCCGGAGGATGAGCGCATCATCACCGCGGAGGATGCCGCCGAACTGCAGTTGCAGCAGGACCACGTCATCCGCATGGAGACCCGCACCCGCAACGTGGATGGCGGCGGGGAGGTCACCATCCGCGACCTGGTGCGCAACTCCCTGCGCATGCGCCCCGACCGCATTGTGGTCGGGGAATGCCGCGGTGGCGAAGCCCTGGATATGCTCCAGGCGATGAACACCGGGCATGATGGCTCGCTGACCACCGTGCATGCCAACTCGCCGCGCGACACCATCTCGCGCCTCGAGGTGCTGGTGATGATGGCGGGCATGGAACTGCCCGTCAAGGTCGTCCGCCAGCAGATCGCCTCGGCGGTGGATCTCATCGTTCAGCAGTCCCGCCTCAAGGACGGCACCCGCAAGGTGACCGCCATCACCGAAGTGGGCGGCATGGAAGGCGATGTCGTCGTCCTGACCGACATATTCAAGTATGAGCAGACCGGGGTCAGTGCGGATGGCAGGGTGGAAGGCGTGATGAAACCCACCGGCATGCGCCCGCTCTTCGGCCCCCGGCTGGAAGCGGCTGGATTCAAACTGGGACCGGAGATCTTCGGCATCAACGTGGCAGACATGCTGGAAAAGAACCGCAAGCGCTAAGACCTGTTGGAGTGATTGGAGACGCATGACACCCAAACAAGACCTGATCCTGATCGTGGACGACCACGAGGAGAACCTCCTCCTGCTCGACCGCATCCTGGTCAACCAGGGTTACCTGGTCATGAAAACCATGCACGGTGAGAAGGTGGAGCCGCTGGCAGAAAGGTATCTACCCCAACTCATCCTGCTGGATATCCAGCTGCCCGTGATGGACGGATACGAGGTCTGCCGGCGCCTGAAAGCCAACCCGCAGACCGCGTGCATCCCGGTCATCTTCATCAGCGCCCTGGATTCCGAGGAGGACCGGGTGAAAGGCTTCGAAGCCGGGGGGGTGGATTACATCTCCAAGCCCATCCAGATCGCCGAGACGCTGGCGCGCGTCCACACCCATGTCACCCTGCGCCAGCTGCAGGAACAGCTCGGGAGCACCAACCGGGAACTGGTCGACCGCATCTCCGATCTGACCCTGTCGCAGATAAAATTGCACGACCGCGAGGGCAAACTGCAGGCGATCGTTTCCGCCCTGCCTCACCTGACCTTTATCCATGATGCCGAAGGGCATTACCTTGAGATCCTGGGCGATAAGGTCGATCTGCTGGCAATGAGACGCACCGACATGCTGGGCAGGCGTCTGCAGGATGTGCTGCCGCCGCAAACCGGCGCGTTGATCATGGAAGCCATCCAGGCGGTCTTGATGACCGGCGAATCGAAGGTGATCGAATACCAGCTGCCGGTCGTTTCGGGCAGGGAATTATGGTTCGAGGGGCGCATTGCCCTGCTGGACAGGGATCAACCCGCGGGGGGCAGGGTGGTCTTCGTTGCCTCCGAGATCACCGAGCGGGTGGAACTGTACCAGAAGGTCAACGCCCTTGCCACCCAGGACCCGCTCACCGACTGCTTCAACCGCAGGCATTTCCTCCACCTGGCGGAGAAGGAGATCCAGCGTGCCATCCGCTACGACCGCTCACTCTCGCTGCTCATCCTGGATATCGACCATTTCAAGCAGGTCAATGACCTGTACGGACACCCCACCGGCGACCTGGTGCTGCGCAGCATGGTGACGGAAATCCAGCACAACCTGCGCGAGGTCGATATCCTCGGGCGCTACGGCGGCGAGGAGTTCATTGTCCTCCTGCCCGAAACCGGAATGAACGGGGTCCGTGATGTCGCCGAGCGGTTAAGGCAGAGTATCCAAAACCTGGTGGTCGATACCCGCCAGGGCAGTGTGGCGGTCACCGTCAGCATCGGCGCGGCGTGCCTGCGAGCCCTGGAGAGGCAGCGCATGAACCTGGAAGCCTTCATCGATGAGGCAGACAGGGCGCTCTACCTGGCGAAGGAGCATGGCAGGAACTGTGTGCGCGATAACCACCCGACAAGCATTGCCCTGCCCGTGGTTCCGAAAGAGATCCTTCGCCTGCCCCGCGATAAGCGCACCGCCTGAGGTTCGCCGCTGCCTGGTTTGGATGGAAGTACTCTTTCCCCGGTTCAGTGAAACCCTTACAGGATAATCCGTAGTAGTACGCATTGTCCTCGAAAACGGACCATCCTATACTCAGGTTGAAAACGGAACAGGTGTAATCCGATAAGGGCAAACCCGGTTAAAGCCGGGGACGCAAAGCCATGGGTCTAAAGTCGCTCGTTGACCATGATCGCCAGGCTGCCGAAACCATGGCTGCAAGCCGTTTGACCATACGGCACGCCCTGCCCTTGTCACAGATATTCCTAAGGAAAGCAGGCTGCCATGTCGAAGTTCTTCAAATTCATTGTCGTCTGGGGGATGATCCTCTCCACCATGGGCGTGACCTATGTCTTTGCAGCCTCCAACACCGACCTGGCTTCGAGCGCAGGCGCGGGCGTCAGCCCGACCGGCGGTTATGTTGTCTCGCAGGTGGAATATCATTTCGCCGGCGATTCGACGAAACTCGCGGCAGTCGAACTCGAACTGGATCAGCCTGCCACGACCGTCAAGATCAAACTTGTCTCCACCGACTCCCGGTACCACCCGTGCATCAATACCGGCGGGAACCACTGGCTGTGCGAGACCGGTTCGGTCGATATCCTCGATGTGGATGAGTTGAACGTCATCGCCAGCAGCAACTAGGGTTCACCCGGTCTGCGGCTCCACGCCCGCCCCTCTCACGGGGCGGTTGTTTTATTTGATCCTCGGTCTTTATATCCGTCTGCAGGAACTCATTCAGGCGGGTGCTGCCACCGGCGCGCCCTTGGTCCGTCCCATCCAGGTTAGGGTTTCGACGGACTCAAAATGCGTCTTGAAGATGCGGTAGTAGAGCAATTCCTCCTTCGTGTTCAGCCGCCAGCCGTTGGGCAACCCCCGCTCCTGCTCGAAATCGGCTGTGCTCACCTGCTCATCCGCATACCTGGCGAGCAGGTCTTCCACCCCCGC
>JBFYSG010000207.1:0-3870 GCA_041301835.1 Chloroflexota bacterium
AAGGTGATCGGCGGCAGGTTGCCGCGCAGACCGATCTTGATGAGCACCCAGGAGGTGGACCACAGGACGGTGACGAAGATCGCCACCAGGGTGGCTCTAAGGCGCAGGGAGGTCGGGAGGCGTGTCATTGGGCTGGATGGTCCGGGTAGTGCCAGGTGGTCATCATTATAACCGGGCAGGTTGTGAAGATGACAAACATCACTTGAAGGGAGGCTGGGGATATCCTATACTTAAACTGGTCAGACCACTTACCAATAAGGAGCGCCCATGGATTGGCAACCGATCCAAAAACCCGCCGAAATGGTCGAGAGCCGGCTGCTGGAAGCCATCCTCTCCGGTCATTTCCCCATCAACAGCCCGCTGCCGGCGGAACGTGAACTGGCAGCCAGCATAGGCGTGACCCGCCCCACGCTGCGCGAGGCGCTCCAGCGCCTTGCCCGCGATGGTTGGCTGGAGATCCAGCATGGGAAAGCCACCCGGGTTCGGGATTACTGGCGCGAGGGCAGCCTGGCGGTGCTCTCGGTGCTGGCGCAATCACCAGATCACCAGCCGCAGGATTTCGTCGTCCACCTGCTGGAATTGCGCGTGCTCATCGCTCCGGAGTACGCCCGCCAGGCTGTGCGGGCAGCGCCCAAACAGGTGGTGACCCTGCTCGAAGGCTACGCCGGGCTGGAAGATTCGGCTGCCGCTTTCACCGGCGCGGATTGGGATCTGCACGCCCTGCTTGTGCGCCATGCCAGCAACCCGGTGTACCAGTTGTTGTTGAACGGTTTTCGAAGCCTGTACCTGCTGGTCGGTGAACGCTATTTTTCCTTTCCCGAATGCCGGCAGCATTCGCGCGGTTTTTATCATTCCCTGTTGGATTGCGCCCGACGCAAAGCCAGCGGGGATGCCGAAAGCCTCACCCGCAGGGTGATGCAGGAAAGTATGCGGCTTGCCCGCAAGATCCAGGAGGCGGCAAGATGAAACGATGGAACGGCTGGGGAAATGTCCAAACGACCTATCCGCTGCATGAGCCTGCCCGGGCATACCTGGCGGACCTGTTCGGAAGCCTGACCCCGTATTCCGATGCAGATTACGACTCGGTCTTGAAGAGCGTGCCCGCGGCGCGCCTGCCGGCACACCCCGGCGTGGACCTTTCCGCCGAGGCGCGGCTGACACATGCGCGCGGTCAATCCCTGCCGGATTGGCTGGCATTGCGCTCTGGGAATGTGCCGGTCTTCCCGGACGGCGTGGCGTTCCCGCAAAACGAGGAGCAGGTGCGCACGGCGCTGACCTTTGCCCGGGGATGCGGGGCGGTCATCATACCATACGGCGGGGGCACCAGCGTGGTGGGGCACATCAACCCGCAGGCAGGCGCGGCGCCCGTGCTGACCCTTTCGCTGGAGAAAATGGACCGGCTGATCGAAATGGATATCCCCGGTGCGACTGCTGTCTTCGAGGCGGGGGTAACCGGCAGGCAGTTGGAAGCCGAACTCGGCAAACAAGGCTATACCCTGGGGCACTTTCCCCAGTCGCACGAGTATTCCACGCTGGGAGGCTGGATCGCGGCGCGCTCCTCCGGGCAGCAATCGTATCATTACGGGCGCATCGAACAACTCTTTGCCGGCGGACGGGTGGAAACGCCGCGCGGCACGCTCGAACTACCGCATTTCCCCGCCTCTGCCGCCGGACCGGATGTAAAGGAAATGATCCTCGGGTCGGAGGGGCGCATGGGGGTCATCACGCGTGCCAGGGTGCGGATCAGCCCCCTGCCGCAGGTGGAGCAGTTCCACGGGGTCTTCTTCCCCTCCTGGGAGCAAGGCAACGAGGCGGTCCGCCGCATTGCGCAGGAGCGCATGCCTGTCTCGATGCTGCGGCTGTCGAACCCGCAGGAAACCGAGACGACCCTGATCCTCTCGGGGAAATCGTGGATCGACCTGGCAGACCGCGGGCTGTCCCTGATCGGTTACGGAAAAAAGCGCTGCCTGCTTATCTTCGGCTTGACCGGCACTGCCCGCCACGTGCGGCGCACACGGGCGCAGGTTGCCGCCCTCTGCCGTCGATACGGGGGTTTGCGGGTCGGGACGCTGGTGGGGCACACCTGGGAGCGGTCGCGCTTCCTCTCGCCTTACCTGCGCAACACGCTGTGGGAGGCAGGAGTGGCGATCGATACGGTTGAAACCGCCATCCCCTGGGCGCGGGTGATGGAAGCCTCACATGCCATTCCGGAGTCCATCTCCGCGGCGATGGAAGCATTAAATGAAAAAGTATTGGTCTTTGCCCATCTTTCGCATATCTATCGCGATGCCGCCAGCATCTATACCACCTTCCTGTTTCGCAGTCCGACGGACCTGGATGAACTGCTGGCGCGCTGGCAAACGGTGAAACATGCCGCCTGCACGACCATCCAGCGCTATGGCGGCACCATCACCCACCAGCACGGCGTGGGGACCGATCATGCCGCCTACCTGCCGGCGGAAAAAGGACCCCTGGGCATGGATGCTCTGCGCGCCGCCGCGGCGGCGTTCGATCCCGAGGGTTGCATGAATCCGGGCAAGTTGTTCACCTGATCGTTGGGTGCATTTGGAGGCGGTATGGATTGGACATCTGATTGGCGGGAGCAGGCGTGGCGCGAACTGAACCGGGAATGGGACGTGATCATCATCGGCGGCGGGATCACCGGCGCGGGCATCCTGCGCCAGTGCGTGCATGCCAACTTGAAAGCCCTGCTGCTGGAAGCGGATGATTTTGCCTCGGGGACTTCGTCGCGTTCCTCCAAATTGGTGCATGGCGGCATGCGCTACCTGAAGAATGCCCAGGTGCGCGTGACACTTGAATCGGTCACTGAGCGGGAATACCTGCTGAAACAAGGTCGCGGGCTGGTAAACCGCCTGGGCTTTCTTTATCCCTGCCTGCCAAGCGATCACATGCCGGGCTGGGTCTTCGGTGCCGGGCTGGTGGTCTATGACCTCATGGCGCGCCAGTGGTCGCACCGCTCGTATGACCCGGAGGACCTGCGCGAGCTGTGCCCCCTGCTGACCGCGCCGGGCTTGCGCGGCGGTTTCCGCTTCTTTGACGCCCAGACGGATGATGCCCGCCTGGTCCTGCGGCTGGTGCGTGAATCGGTCTCCGGCGGGGCGCTGGCATTGAATTACGCCCGCGTGACCGCCCTGCTCAAGACCCGGGCGGGCAGGGTCTGCGGTGTGCGCGTCTTGGATATGGAGTCAGGCGGCGCGCCTGAAGTGGAGGTACACGCCCGGGTGGTGATCAACTGCACCGGTGCCTGGGCAGACGACTTGCGCGGCTTGAACGGCTATGCACCCCGCCTGCGCCCGCTGCGGGGCTCACACCTGGTCTTCGCGTCTGCGCGCCTGCCGCTGACGCGCGCCGTCACCTTCCTGCACCCGCGCGACGGCAGACCCGTCTTTGCCCTGCCGTGGGAGGGCGCCGTGGTTTATGGCACGACCGACGTGGATCATACGACCGGTCTGCTCACCGATCCCGCCATCAGCCAGGTGGAGGCGGAATACCTGCTGGAAGGCTTGCAGGCGGTCTTCCCCGGGCTGGAATTGAGCCACACGGACGTCATCGCCGCCTATTCCGGCATCCGCCCGGTCGTGGATACCGGCAAAGCGAACCCCTCACGGGAATCGCGCGAGCATGTCCTGTGGGATGAGAACGGCATGCTCACGGTCAGCGGCGGCAAGTTGACCACCTTCCGCATCATGGCACGGGAAGCCCTTAAGGCGCTCCGCCGGCGGCTGGGAGACATTCACTTTGACCCGGATGTGCCCGTCCTGGATCCGCTCCCTGTGGAAGCGGAAGCGCTGCTGAGCGCCACCCACCTGCCGTCCAACGTGTGCATCCGCCTGCTGGCGCGCTACGGCA
>JBFYSG010000211.1:0-6639 GCA_041301835.1 Chloroflexota bacterium
CCCCGATGAACAGGGCATCCTGGCGGCGTTCAAGGCAGGTCAGCGCCGGGATGGTGCTTATATCCACCAGTGTGTGCACGGGAGGCTGGCGTCCCTGCTGCAGGTCCAGCATCAGGTCAGTCCCCCCGGCAATGATGCGCACAGGGGCAGGGGCGGAATCGAGGGCACTCAGGGCCGACTCGATGCTATCGGGTTGAATGTACTGCTGCCAGAGTTTCATCGGCGACCGGGATCCTGCCTACAGACCCCTTTCCCCGCGCACATATGGGGTTCCCAGAGCCGCCGGCGCCCCCAGGCGCTTGCGCATGGCATCGCGTGAGCCGATGACGAGCACAATGATGGTGAAGGCATAGGGCAGCATCTGCAGGAAGAATCCCCAGTAAGGGTTGTAGTAGAAAGGATTGGCCAGCCCGAACAGCACCGAGGGACCCTGGATGTCCAGGATCAGGCGGCGCAAGGCGCCGAAGGTGTAGGCGCCCACCGCGGCGCGGATGGGATTCCACTGGGCAAAGATGACCAGCCCGACCGCGATCCAGCCCTGACCGGAGGTGGTCATCTCCGAGAACCAGCCCGGAGCAATGGAGAGGCTGATCGTTACGCCTGCCAAACCCGCCAGCGTGCCGCCGATGAAGACATACAGATAGCGCATGCGGTAGATATTGATCCCCAGCGCATCTGCAGCGGCAGGGTATTCACCCACAGCCCTCAGATGCATCCCCGGGCGGGTGTGGTTGACGAAATACCATATGATCGGTATGAACAGGTAACCGATATAAACAAAGATGCTCTGGTCGGTAAAGAAGACCTTGCCCAGGATGGGGATCTTCTCGAGCAGGGGGATGGAAAGCACGGGCATGAGCGCCACTGTGCCAGCCTTGCTCAACCCATCGCCTAATACCAGGCTTATGCCGGTCCCTAGGAAGGTCAGGGCAAGTCCGCTGACCACCTGGTCGGCATGCAGGGTTATGGCAATGAAAGCATGCACCTGGCTGAGCAAGCCTGCCGCCAGCATGGCGACCAGCACCCCCAGCCACGGGTTCCCGGTGGCGATGGCAACGCTGTAACCGCTCATGGCGCCGAGCAGCATCATACCTTCCACACCCAGGTTCATCACGCCGGAACGTTCAGACAGGATCTCTCCCAGCGTGGCAAATAGGAGCACCGTGCCGGTTGCCACCCCCGCCTGTAAAATGACCAATGCATCCATGGTTAAGCCTCCTCCCCGGCGCGGACGATGCGCAGCCTGTAGCGCATGAGAAAATCGGAGGCGATCAGGCACACCAGGATGATCCCCTGGATCATCTTGGGAACACCGGAAGGCTGGATCTCGCGTCCGGCAAGGAGCAGAGCGCCGAACAGGATGGATACCACGATCGCCGCCAGGGGATTCAACTTGGCAAGCCAGGCGACGATGATGCCGGTGAAGCCGTAGCCGGAGGCAACCGGGGAAGTCTGCAGGCGGTGGACCACACCTGACACCTCGAACATACCGCCCAAGCCCGCCAGCGCGCCGGAAAGCATCATCACCAGCACCGTATTGCGGGTGATATTGATCCCCGTGTACTGGGCTGCCTGCGGGTTGTCCCCGATCAGTCGGATCTCATAACCCCAACGACTGCGGTAAACGATCAACCAAAGGATGGCTGCAGCGATGATGGCGAGCGCCAGCCCGCCGTGCGTGGTCAGCCCGCGCAGGAAAGGCAGCGAATCGGCGTAATCAAGCAGGCGCGGCATCCAGGCATTGCGATCAAAGACCCGGCTCATTTGGAAGCCGCCTTCCGTCCAGACGGCGAAGATGAAGTAGTTCATCCAGGCAATGGCAATGTAATTCATCATCAGCGAACTGATGATCTCATTGACCTTTAACCTGGCTTTCAGTATGCCGGGGATGAAGCCCCACAAAGAGCCGGCTGCCATGCCCGCCAGCATCATCACCGGCAGGACGACCCAGGCGGAGGCTTCGGCTGAAAAGACCGGGAGCAGCGCCACCGCGCTCGCCCCAAAAGCGCCCATGATGAACTGACCCTCGGCGCCAATGTTCCATAATTTCATACGGAAAGCGATCGAGCATGCCAGTGCGGTCATAAGGATGGGAGTTGCCTTGACCAGCGTGTCCGACAGGACGCCGATGCTCCCGAAGGATGCCCGGGCGATATGCGCATACGAGGCAAATGGATTGCCGCCGGCGAAGGCGATGACGACCCCACCCAGGATCAATGCCACGAGGATGGCGATCAGCGAGATCACCAGCGGGTACCAGCGCGGCGGTTCTTGCAGGCGGGGTTCCAGGCGCAGGCGCAGAGGCGGGCGTTTGCCTGTTCGCTGAGGTGCGGCTAAGGTTTCAGGCATCTTTTCCTCCCACTCCCGTGCGAACCTGGGCGAGCGGCGTGCCGGTCATCATCTGACCGATGGATTCGATCAAGGCAGGCGAAGACCCTTCCGGTCCGAACTTCAATTCACCCATGATGGCGCCTTCGTAGATGACCAGCAGGCGGTCGCTGAGCGAAAGCAGTTCCTCCAGTTCTTCCGAGATAAGCAGGATGGCAGCCCCGGCTTCGCGCTGCTCGAGCAGCAGGCGCTGAACGCCTTCGATGGCGCCAACATCCAGTCCGCGCGTCGGCTGGACAGCCACCAACAGGGCTGGGTGTCCGGATATTTCGCGTGCGAGGATCACGCGCTGCAGGTTCCCGCCCGAGAGCAGGCGCACCGGTGTCTCCACCGTTGGGACGATGATGTCATATTCGTCCTTTAACTTCCTGGCGAACTTGGTCGCCAGCGGCATGTTCAAAAAGCCGTGCCGGTCCAGGGGCGCCTGGCGGTATTGCTTCATGATGACATTATCGGTCACGCTCAGGTTGGGCGCCGTGCCCACATGCGTGCGGTCCTCCGGCACATGCGCCACGCCGCGCAGGATGCCGAACAGGGCTGAATGGTTGCTGATCGGTTCGCCGTTCAAAAGCACCTGACCGTTGGCGCATTTGCGCATGCCGGTGATCACCTGTGCCAGTTCGCGCTGACCGTTGCCCGCCACGCCAGCCAAACCTACGATCTCGCCGGCGCGCACATCCAGGGAGATGCCCCGCAAGGCTTTCAAACCCTTGTCGTTCTCGGCGCAAATGTCCTTCACGGCAAGGACGACCTCACCCGGCTGGCGGGGCTTCTTCTCAAGGTGGAAGATGACCTCGCGCCCAACCATCTGTTTCGCCAGTTCCTGGCGGGTAATCTTGTGGGCGTCCAAACCGGCGGCGGTGACCTTGCCCTTGCGCAGCACGGTGACCCGGTCGGCGATCGCCATCACCTCCTGCAGTTTGTGGCTGATGAAGATGATGGACTTCCCTTCCGCCACCATGGTCCGCAGTGTGACGAACAGGTCGTCGATCTCCTGGGGCGCGAGCACCGCGGTGGGTTCATCCATGATGAGGATGTCCGTGCCGCGATACAACATCTTCAGGATCTCGATGCGCTGCTGTTCGCCAACCGATAACTGCCAGACCTTGGCTCGCGGGTCAACACTCAAGCCAAAGCGCTCACCCAGTTCTGCCACGACCCGGTCATACTCGCGCAGTTTGAGGTGAAAACGCGGTTTTTCCAATCCAAGGAGTATATTCTCGGTAACCGATTGGGAGGGTACCAGCATGAAATGCTGGTGCACCATGCCAATGCCAGCCCGGATCGCGTCACGGGGCGATGTAAAGACAGCCGGCTTCCCCTTGACCTGGATCGTGCCAGCCTCCGGCTTGTACAAGCCAGCCAGTACATTCATGAGCGTACTCTTACCGGCGCCGTTCTCCCCCAGCAGCGCATGGATCTCGCCTGCTCTCACATCGAAATCCACGTGGTCATTGGCGACCAGCCCCGGGAAACGCTTGACAATGCCCTTCATTTCCACAAGCAGGCGATCCCCGGATTGCACCGGTGCCTTTATATCCGATTGTGTCATTGCGTCCACGCAATCACTCCTGGTCTGGGGGCGATGCCTGCACTTGTGCTCTCCAGACCACCAGCGCTGATGGTTATGAAAGGGGACCAGCCCCTTGAAGAGACTGGTCCCCAGGTTAAGAAAGGATTATTCGCTCGGCAGTTCGGCGGTAATGCCTTCAGCCCACCACTTCATGCAGTAGGTGCATCCAAGACCGTACTCCGGGAAGGCATCCAGGTCAACCTGCTGGAGTTGTTCGCCCTCGGGTACGATCAGGTTGCCCTGATTGTCATTGATGGGTCCAGAGAAGACATCGAAGCGGTCGAATTCACCGGCGAGCATTTGCGCCAGGATGTCACGCACCTGCTGGATGACTTCCTCGGGCAGTTCCGCCACACCCGGGGTGAGCTCCTGTCCTTCCATGAAGCCGTAGAGACCCAGCGCACCGGTTTCGGCATCGAAGTAATCCCAGCCGGGTACATAGGTGCCGGCGATCACGCCCTCGGCGATCTGGGCATAGATCGGACCCCAGACCCAGTATGGCGCGGTGAGGCAGGCATCCACCTTGCAGGAGCCGTACCAGTCATAGGTGACGCCCCACTTGCCAACTTCCTCTGCAACGTCAGCCACTGCCGGGGTATCGGCACCGGTGAAGACCACCTGCGCGCCAGCCGCGAAGAGGGAAGCTGCGGCGTCGCGCTCAATGGTCGGGTCATGCCAGGTATTGAGCCAGCGGACGTCCATGGTGCATTCCGGGCAGGTCACTTTCATGCCCAGGGCAATGGCGTTACCGAGACGGATCTCTTCCGGAATGGGGAAGGTTGCCATGTATCCGAGTTTGGGATTGCCGTCCAACTTGGCGCGGGCACCGGCAAGCATGCCAGCCAGGTACTTCATATCTTCCATGGCACCCATCAGGTTGCCAAAGTTGGTCATGTTGGATTTGATCCCGGTCAGGTGGATGAACATGGTGTCGGGATACTCGCCCGCAACGATCTCCATCGGATCCATAAAACCGAATGAGGTGCCAAAGATCAGGTCAAAGCCCTTGCGAGCCAGGCTGCGGAAAACCTGCTCCGAATCGGCGCCTTCGGGGACATTCTCAATATACGCCACGTTTACATCAGGAACGTTCTCTTCCACGTAGAGCAAGCCTTCGTAATGCGCCTGCGACCAGCCACCATCATCGTGGGGACCGATGAGCACCATGGCAACATTGAACTTGCCTTCTTTGATCGCCGGGATCTGGAAACCACCCACCTCTTCGGTCTGGGGACCGCAGGCGGTCAGCACCAGTACGGCTGCCAGGACGACGAAAGCAATTCGAGCGGAAAACTTACGCATAAGTTACTCCTCCTGCCAAAATGTGTGAAAGGAATCGATACGTACAGGCACTACGTTGTGGACAAAACGCAACCTCTTTTTTTCACCTCCTCTCGAAAATTTTTCAATTTCTGGGTAGCTAAAACCTATTCTATCACGGGCGGTCATGTTAAAAATTATGGGACGATCCAGGTGCCGGTCTCGCCCTTCAAGGCGCGCCCAATGTTCTCCGGGTTGGTGATGAGCGCCTGTTTTCCACCGGCTTCCAGGAACCAGATGATCGCCTGGATCTTGGGTGCCATGGAGCCCTTGGCGAAGTGCGTACCCTCCGCCAGGTACTGGCGCGCCTCCGCCAGGGTCATGCGGTCGATCCATTTCTGATCGGGCTTCCCGAAATTGAGCGCCACCTTCTCGACCGCGGTGGAGATGAGCAGCAGGTCCGCCTTGATGAGGCGGGCAAGCAGGCTGGAGGCAAAATCCTTATCGATGACCGCCGCTGTGCCGACGTACTCGCCCAGACCTTTATCGATGACCGGGATGCCTCCACCGCCCACGGTGATGACCACCGTACCAGCCCGGATCAGGGTTTGCACCGATTCGAGTTCGACCACTTCCTTGGGCAGCGGTGAAGCCACCACCCGGCGCCAGCCGCGCCCGGCATCCTCCACGACCGCCCAGCCCATCTCCTTCTCACGGCGTTTGGCTTCCGCCTCGTCCATGAAACTACCGATCGGTTTGGTCGGATTCTTGAAAGCAGGGTCGTCCCGGTCCACCAGCACCTGCGTCACGACCGTTGCAACCGGTTTCTTGATGCCGCGGCGGAATAATTCATTCTGCAGGGTCTGCTGCAGGGCGTAGCCGATGGCACCCTGGCTGTCTGCACCGCACACATCCAGGGGCACTTCATGCATGCCTTCGACCTTGGCGGCGATCTCCGATCGGCGCAGGATGAAACCAACCTGCGGTCCATTACCATGACCGATGGCTACGTCCCAGCCTGCCTCGATCATATCGGCAATGTGCCGGGTGGTCTCCAGCGCCGCCTGGTATTGGTCTTCCACCGTCTTGTGTTTTTCGTCCTTGATCAGCGAGTTACCGCCAATGGCAACAACAGCCACTTTGTTGGTCATATCCACCTCCTAAGCCATGGTCAATGCCATGACCGCCTTCTGGGCGTGCATGCGGTTCTCGGCTTCGTCATAAACCACCGATTGCGGACCGTCCATGACGGCATCGGTGACTTCGATGTTGCGGTCAGCGGGCAGCGGATGCATGTAAATGGCATCCGGCTTGGCAAGCGCCATCTTGCGCTCGTCGGTGATCCAGTGGGCATACTTCTTAATGATCTTGGCGCCTTCTTCGGGATCGGGCGTGTGCACCATGGCGCCCCACGACTT
>JBFYSG010000212.1:0-28757 GCA_041301835.1 Chloroflexota bacterium
TCGCGCTGGTGAGCGACCTCGCCGCCGCGCTCGGCGCGGCGCTGGGGGCTTCACGCGCCGCCGTGGATGGCGGTTACATCCCTTATGAACACCAGGTCGGTCAGACCGGCAAGGTCGTCTCACCGGATGTGTACATCGCTTGCGGCATTTCCGGGGCGATCCAGCACCTGGCGGGCATGCGCACCAGCAAGGTTATCGTTGCCATCAACAGGGATCCCGAAGCCCCGATCTTCAAAGTGGCGCGCTACGGTGTGGTCGGCGACCTGTTCCAGATCGTACCCGCGCTGACGGCGGCATTCAAGAAGAAGATGGGTAAATGAACTGAACCTGGAAGCAGCCCCTTTCCAACCCGGAAAGGGGCTGATCTTGCCGGCAGGTGGGACCTG
Organism: Chloroflexota bacterium; assembly: GCA_041301835.1. Lineage (GTDB taxonomy): Bacteria > Chloroflexota > Anaerolineae > Anaerolineales > Villigracilaceae > UBA877. The sequence goes on from JBFYSG010000212.1 coordinate 387, forward strand.
TAGAACGCCAAGCCGCCTCTCTCCGGCGGGAAGGAGGCTTGCCCATACTCCCGCTGGAGGAACCAACCCTTTTCCGCCGAGTGCCTATTGACTCTCATTTTCAATTCTGGTATTCTGTTATTACCGACCGGTCGGTAGGCAACTCATGGATCGTGCGCAGATTCTGGAATCGGCTGCCCAGATCATCCGACAGAAGGGCTTTCATGCCGCTTCCATGCAGGATATTGCCAGGGCGGTTAACCTGCAAAAAGCCAGCCTCTACCACCATTTTTCCAGCAAGCAGGAGATCCTGCTCGAACTCCTTGACCAGGCATTGGACCTGCTGAGCGAACGGGTCTCGCGGGTGCAGGGTCTGGATATACCTGTGGAAGAAAAACTGCGCCGAGCCATGCAGATGTACCTTGCCAGCCTGACAGAATACGATGACCTGGCGGCGGTGCTGCTGCTCGAGCACCGCTCGCTGATCCCGGAATACCACGACCGTCACATCCCGCGCCGCGACCGTTTTGAGAAGTTGTGGCGCGATCTCATTCAACAGGGCGTGCAAAGCGGGCAATTCAAAGCGGTTGACCCCGCCATGACCGCCCGTGCCCTGCTGGGCGTGATGAATTGGACCATCACCTGGTATCGCCCGGGCGGTGGATCTTCCATCGAAGCGATCTCCGACAACTATGCCAGCCTTTTCCTGGATGGATTACGCATGGAATAGTGATGGATATCCCTGCCACCCGTGTCCCGCACACTTTTGAGACCTTCACGACCCAGGGCGGGGCGCGCATCCACCGCATCCCGATGAACGCCTTCCCGAACTTCTGGGCGTACGCCTACCTGGTCCTCGTGGATGAGTTTTTCGTCCTGATCGATACGGGTTCCGGGTTCGGTGATTCGAATACCCATCTCGAACAGGGCTTTGAACTTGCCAGCGGCGCGGCGGGTCGGACCCTGCGCATCGAAGACCTGACCCATATCCTCATCACGCACGGGCACATCGATCACTTCGGGGGGCTGGCATTCCTGCGCCCGCGCGTTCATGCAGTCGTTGGGGTGCATGAACTCGACCGCGCCAACCTGACCAATTACGAAGAGCGCATTATTACGGCGGGGAACCGGCTGAAGGCATACCTGGTGGAAGCCGGCGTCCCGCCGGAAAAACAACAGGCGGTGCTCGACCTGCACCGGATCAATAAAGAACTATTCCATTCGGTTCCGATCGACCTGACCTACGAACAAGCAGGCATGCGCGTCGGTCCGTTCGAGTTCCTGCACGTGCCCGGGCACTGCGCCGGTCAGGTTGTCATCCGCCTGCATGACATCCTTTTCAGCGGTGACCACGTGCTGGACGGCATCTCGCCGCACCAGTGGCCCGAACGGTTGACCCTGAACACGGGCTTAAGGCATTATTTGCACTCCCTGACACTGCTCTCCGGGTGGGCTGCCAGTGCCTCGCTGACCCTCGCCGGGCACAACCGACCGATTCGCGACCTGCCAGCCCGCATGGAGGAGATCCGTGCGCTTCACCTCCTGCGACTCAATACGGCGCTGGAATTCCTCACCGAGACGCACACCATTGCGGAAGTCTCGCGTGAACTCTTCGGCAGGGTTTCAGGTTACGATGTCCTGCTGGCGATCGAGGAGGCGGGTGCGCACGTGGAATATCTTCATCAGCATGGTCTGTTACGCATCGTCAACCTGGCGGAACTGGAAGCCAGCGATGGTCCGGTCGTCACCCGATATCAACGCCTGGACGGGTCCGTGTACGTGTAGGACAACCCGCCGGAACCTTTACCCTGTTTTCGGTATTTCGAAGGAGGAGCCATGTATTCATTTGAACCAAGCGATGAGCAAAAAATGCTGATCGACGCGGTCAGCCGCTATGCGTCCAGCGACCTGCGCAAGGCGGCTCACGACGCGGAGGAGAACAAGGAACTGCCTCCCAAATTGATCAGCAAGGGCTGGGAACTGGGCGTTCTGCAGGCGTCCATTCCCGAAGCCTACGGCGGATTCGGGGAGCGCTCCGCCGTGACCGGTGTGCTGGCGGCAGAGGAGATGGCTTACGGCGACCTGGCGGGCGCGCTGGCGGTTGGCTTGCCGGGCTTGTTCGCTCTGCCGATCCTGCTGACGGGCAGCGAGGAGCAGAAGAAGGAATACCTGCCTGCCATCATCGCCGGTGACTGGACCCCGTACACCGCCGCGTTGATCGAAGCCTCGTTCGACTTCGATCCCAACGACCTGAAGACGACCGCCAAGGCGGAAGGGAGCGACTACATCCTGGAAGGGGAAAAAATCCTCGTACCGTTTGCCAACCAGGCAAAGGCGATGATCGTCTATGCCAAACTCAAGAAAGAGACACGAGCGTTCATCGTTCCGGGAGGGTCCCCCGGAGTGAAGGTGGGGGAGGCGCGCGAGAAGTACCTGGGACTCAATGCCATCCCCTTCTTCAAGGTGACGCTGGAGGGCGTGAAGGTCCCCAAGACCAGCCTCCTGCCCGGGGGTTTCAGCCCGGTGCTGGATTCCAGCCGCGTGGCTGTGGCGGCGATGGCGGTGGGCGTTGCCAGGGCGGCGTTCGATTATTCACGAGATTATGCCAAGGACCGGGATGTCTTTGGCATGAAGGTGGCGCAGAAGCAAGCCATCGCCTTCATGCTGGCAGAGATGGTGACGGAGATCGAAGCCATACGCCTGTTGGTCTGGGAGGGAGCCTGGGCGATCGACAACCAGAAAGAGGATGCCGGGCAGAAAGCCTACCTTGCCCTCTCGGGCGCGATCGACCTGGCAATGATGGTCACCGATCGCGCCGTCCAGATCCTGGGCGGGCACGGCTATATTCGCGAGCACCCCGTGGAACTGTGGATGCGCAACGGGCGCGGTTTCACAGCCTTCACGGGACTGGCAATGGTCTAGTGACAGGAGGATTACCATGATCGATTTTGAGATCCCCGAAAAGATCGCCGGAATCCGCACCGTGGTCGAGACGGTGGCGGTCAACATGATGCGTCCGGTCTCGCGCTACTTTGACGAGAATGAGCACGAGGTCCCCTGGGACTACGTCAATTTCATGCACACCGCCACCAAGGCGATGGGCGGCGGTGCTTCCATGGCACCGGGCGAGGGCAAAAAGGAAGGTCCACGCTTCGGTTTCCAGCGCCTGGCGGTGATGGTGGAGGTGCTCTCCTGGGGGGATGCCGGTATCTACCTGTGCACCCCTGGCGGGATGCTGGGCTCCGCGGCGGTATCTGCCACCGGCACGCCGGAACAGAAGGAACGCTTCCTCAAACGCTTCCGCGGCGACACCCCGGTCTTCGATGCCATGTGCATGACCGAGCCGCAGTGCGGTTCGGATACCTCCGCCATCCGCGCCTCGGCGGTGCTGGATAAGGAAAAGAACGAGTGGGTGCTGAACGGCGAGAAGATCTTCGTCACCGCCGGGCATAAAGCCATGCTGGATTCCGAAGGGTTCATCGTCGTCTGGGCAACGATCGATCCATCCGCCGGACGCGCCGGGATGCGTCCTTTCGTGGTGGAAGCCAAAACCCCCGGCTGCCAGGTCTCGAAGATGGAACACAAGTTGGGCATCCGCGCCAGCGATACTGTCTCCATCGTACTGCAGGACTGCCGGGTGCCTTTCGATAACATCCTCGGCAGTGCGGAGGTCGTCACCGACAAAGCCACTACTGGTTTCAAGGGTGCCATGGCGACATTCGATGCCACCCGCCCGATTGTTGCCGCCCAGGCGATCGGGCTGGCGCGCGCCACGCTGGAACTGCTCAAGGAAATGCTCGCCGCGCAGGGCGTCACCATCCGTTACGGATTGCCGCGCCAGAAGATGACCTCCATTGAGAAGGAGGTGATCGACATGGAGGTGCAATTGCGCTCCGCCTGGTGGCTGGTGATGAAAGCGGTCTGGATGATGGACAACGGCAAGCCGAACTCGCTGGAATCGTCCATGTCCAAGGTGCGCGCCGGAGATGTGGTCAACCGCATCACCCAGAAGGCGGTGGAGATCATGGGACCGGTCGGTTACAGCCGCGAGCACTTGCTGGAAAAATGGTTCCGCGACGCCAAGATCAGCGATATCTATGAAGGCACCGGTCAGATCAACCGCCTGGTCGTCGCCCGGCAGATACTCGGGTACCGGAGCAGTGAATTGCGCTAATCCTTTGCAGGGAGCATCCCTGCCCTGGGCGGATGGAAAGCCGCCCACAGTGGATCGAAGGAGGAACCATGTCGTATCGAATAGACAATGCCGTGGTCATCGGCGCCGGGACGATGGGCGCCGCGCTCGCCGCACACCTGGCAAATGCCGGTGTGCCGGTGACCTTGCTCGACATCGTACCCAAGGACGCGCCGGCGGGGGACAAGGCGGCGCGCAACAAGATCGTCACGGATGGCTGGGACCGCTGTCTTAAAGCACGCCCCGCCAACCTGATGTCATCCGACCTGGCGACCCTGGTGAAACTGGGCAACCTGGAAGATGACTTCGCTGCGGTCGCGGCTGCCGATTGGATCGTCGAGGCGATCGTCGAGAACCTGAAGATCAAGCAAAGCCTGATGGAACGCATCGATGCCGTGCGCAAGGCGGAGGCGATCGTCAGCACCAACACTTCGGGCATACCGGTGAAGGACATCGCCGCCGGGCGTTCCAAGGGCTTCAAAAAGCATTTCCTTGGCACGCATTTCTTCAACCCGCCGCGCTACTTGAAACTGTTGGAGATCATCCCGACCGAGGACACGGCACCGGCGGTGATCAAGTTCTTTGCCTGGTTCGGGGAATACCGCCTGGGCAAAGGTATCGTGCTGTGCAAGGACACGCCCAACTTCATCGGCAACCGCGTGGCGTTCGGCACGGGTGCGTTCGCCCTGAACTATTTCCTCGAGCAGGGCTACAGCGTGGACGAGGTGGATGCCCTGACCGGACCGTTGATTGGCAATCCCAAGACCGCCACTTTTCGCCTGATCGACCTGGTGGGCGTGGATGTGTGGGAGCACGTCGGGAAGAACCTGAAGGAAGCCATCCCGCACGACAAGCACATCATGCCCTATCTGAGCGCTGAGAAGCCGAACAGCCTGATCCGTACCATGATCGAACGCGGCTGGTTGGGGAACAAGACCAAGATCGGCTTCTACAAGGAGGTCCGCACCGACGAAGGCAAGAAGGAGTTCTGGTCGCTCGACCTGCAGAAACTTGAGCATGTCCAGCCGTCCAAGCCGCGTTTCGAGTCGGTGGGCAAAGCCAAAGACGTGGAGGAACTGGGCGAACGTCTTAAGATCCTGCTGGGCGGATCGGACCGCGCCGCCCAACTGGTGCGTGACCTCACCTACCAGGGCTTCCAATATGCCTCGGTCATCATCCCCGAGGTGGCGGATACCCCCAAGCCGATCGACGATGCTGTCCGTTGGGGTTTCATGCACGAAGCCGGTCCGTTCGAGACCTGGGATATGCTCGGCGTGGCGGCGACCGTCAAAGCCATGAAGGCGGCTGGTTTCCCCGCGGCAGCCTGGGTAAACGAGATGCTCAAGGCAGGCTGTGAGACCTTCTACAAGTACAAGGCGGGCATCAAGGTCGGAGTGTACGATGTTGTGAAGAAGAAATACACTGCCTTCGCGCGTCAGCCGGGTTTGATCGTGCTTGCCGAACTGCGCCAGCAGAAGAAGGTCATCGAACAGAATGCCAGTGCCACGCTGTACGACATCGGTGACGGTGTGGCGCTGGTCGAGTTCCGCACCAAGATGAACACCATCGACGACGATATCATGAACCTGGTGAACAGCGCCATGGACCGCGCCCTGCAGGAGTTCGAGGGACTGGTCATCGGCAACGAAGCCGATGCATTCAGCGCTGGCGCCAACCTGGGGATGATCCTGATGGGCGCCAAGTCGGGCGCCTGGGATATGCTGGATGCGGTGGTGCGGAAATTCCAGAACATGAACATGCGCATGCGCTACTTCCCCAAGCCGGTGGTGATCGCTCCAGCGGGGCTGGCATTGGGAGGCGGTTGCGAGATCACCATGCACGGCGCGCGCGTTGTGGCTGCCGGTGAACTCTACATCGGCATGGTGGAGCTTGGCGCCGGGGTCATCCCGGCGGGCGGAGGCACCAAGGAGATGGTCCGACGCCTGGTCAACCCGGGCATGCGCGTACCCAGCGTGGATGCCTTCCCGTTCCTGATGAAGGTGTTCGAGCAGATCGGGCAGGCAAAGGTCGCCACCAGCGCCGAAGAAGCGCGCCAGGCTGGCATCCTGGGTCCGGCTGACCGGGTCGTCCTCAACCGCGACCACCTGCTGGCAGAAGCCAAGCGCGAGGTGCTGAACATGGCTGCCACCGGATACCATCCGCCTGCGCCTGAACTGCTCTACGCCGCGGGGCGGGATGCCCTGGCGAACCTGATCATCGGCGCCTGGTCCTATAAGGAGGGCAAATACATTACGGCGTACGAAGAAGTGATCGCCCGTAAACTCGCCCATGTGATGACGGGTGGCGACCTATCGCGCCCAGCCTGGTTGAGCGAGCAGTATTTCCTTGACCTGGAGCGCGAAGCCTTCCTGTCGCTGTGCGGCGAAGAGAAGACCCACGAGCGTATGTTTGCCATCCTTCAAACCGGCAAACCCCTGCGGAACTAGGAATGGAGGTATACGATGTCACATGAGGCTGTCATTGTCAGCGCAGTGCGCACACCCATCGGGAAAGCCAAGCGCGGCGGTCTGGCAACAGTCCGCCCGGACGAAATGGCGACCGCGGTGGTCAAAGCGCTGCTTGCCCGCACCCCGGGGTTGGACCCGAAGGAGATCGATGATGTCATCCTGGGTTGCGCCTTCCCGGAGGGGGAGCAGGGTCTCAACATGGCGCGCATGGTCGCCCTGCGCTCCGGGCTGCCCGATTCGGTGCCCGGAGAGACGATCAACCGCTATTGCTCCTCCGGGGTGCAGAGCATCGCGCACGCCGCTTATGCCATCCATGCCGGGGAGATCGAAGTAGCGATCGCCGGGGGCGTGGAATCCATGAGCATGGTGCCCATGATGGGTTACAAGTTCTCGGTCAACCCGGTCATCGCCCGCGAGTATCCCCAGTATCTGACCAACATGGGCTTGACCGCCGAGAACCTGGTGGAAAAGTATAAGATCAGCCGCGAGGAGCAGGACCTGTTTGCCCTGGGATCGAACCAGCGCGCCGCGCAGGCGGTCAATTCGGGTCGCTTCGATCCCGAACTTGTGCCTATCGACGTGGAAGTGAAGGAACTCGACCCGGATGGAAAGCCGGTGGTAAAAAAGTTCACCGTCAAGCGGGACGAAGGTCCACGCGCCGATACGAACCTGGAAGCGCTGGCGAAACTGAAACCGGCGTTCAAGGAAGGCGGCACGGTGACCGCTGGAAATTCCTCGCAGATGTCGGACGGCGCTGCAGGCGTGGTCATCATGTCGGCAGAGAAAGCCGCCGCCCTGGGGCTGAAACCCCTGGTACGCTTCATGCACTACGCCGTGGGCGGGGTGCCGCCGGAGATCATGGGCATCGGTCCAACCGTTGCCATCCCCAAGGTGCTTAAACTGGCTGGAATGAACATGGCGGATATCGAGCTGCTCGAGTTGAACGAGGCTTTCGCCGCCCAATCGCTGGCGGTCATCCGTGAACTGAATCTGAACACCGCCATCACCAACGTCAACGGAGGCGCCATCGCCCTCGGTCATCCGCTCGGCTGCACCGGCGCCAAGTTGACCACGCAGTTGATCTATGAAATGGCTCGCCGCCAGGTAAAATATGGCATGGTGTCCATGTGCATCGGTGGAGGCATGGGCGCGGCAGCCATCTTTGAGAATCTGCAGAATTGACCTGACATGCCCGGCGGGTGAACCCGCCAGGCAACCTACTCAAAAAAAAGGAGTGTGTGCAATGCCCCTGACCATTGCTGACCTGATGTCGAAGATGCCCAAGGCGTTCCTGCCCGAGAAAGCCCCCGGGCTGGATGCCGTCATCCAGTTCAAGTTCTCCGGCGCCGAGGCAGGCGAATGGTTCGCCGCCGTCAAGAACGACCAATGCACGGTTGAAAAGGGAACACATCCCAGCCCCAAGATGACGCTGTCTGCCGACTCGGAAGATTATGTCAAGATCTTCACCGGGGAACTGGACGGAATGGCGGCTTTCATGCAGGGCAAGATCAAACTGGCGGGAGACCTGAACCTGGCGATGAAATTGATGACCATGTTCAAGATCCGCTGAAAAGCGTCTCCCGCAGGCTTCGAAGCCTGCGGGAGATTTTTTTATTTAATCTGGGGGATGCCGGCAGGAGCGGGCTACTTGCCCTCAGCCTCCACATGCTGGCGGACCAGTTCACGCCGCAGGACCTTGCCGACGGTGGTCTTGGGCAGTTCGCTGCGGAACTCCACGTAGCGCGGGACTTTGAAGCGCGCCAGGCTGTTCTTGCACCATTCTTTGACCTCATCCTCGGTCAGGCTCTCGCCTGGCTTGACCACAACCCAGGCTTTGACCGCCTCACCGCGCAGCGGGTCAGGCACACCGCCCACGCCGACCTCGAACACTTTCGGGTGCGCGGCGATCACTTCCTCCACCTCGCGGGGCCAGACCTGCTCGCCGCCGGGCTTCATCAATTCCTTCTTGCGATCCACGATGTAGAAATAGCCGTCCTCATCCATGCGGGCAATATCCCCGGTGAACAGCCACAATTTGCCATCGCTCATCGTGCGCAGGGTGCTGTTGGTCTCCTCGGGCATATTGTGATAACCCTTCATCACCTGCGGACCGTGGATGACCATTTCACCTATCTCGCCCACCTTCATCTCGGTGATCCCATCATCCAGGCTGATGATCTTCGCATCCACATCCGGGAATGGCATGCCGACCGAGCCGGTCTTGTTGAGCCCGTTCTGCGGGTTGCAGTGTGTGGCGGTGGGCGCTTCAGACAGTCCGTAGCCTTCAAAAACCTTGCCGCCGCTCAGGGCTTCGAACCTTTCCTTGGTCTCGCGCAGCAGGGGTGCAGAGCCCGAGATGCAGGCAGTGATCGAGCCGAGGTCGTACTTCCCGGCTTTGACCTCCGGGCGGTTGTTGATGGCATTGTACAGCATGGGGATGCCGGGGAAGACCGTGGGGCGGAATTTCTTGATGTTCCCCAGCAGATCCGGCATGTCGCGCGGGTTCGGCACCATCACCAGCGGAGCACCCATCGAGATGCCAAAGAGCATGCCGACCACCATCCCATAAACATGGAAGAGCGGGATCGCCATCAGCACAGTTTCCTGCCCGGGTCTCAAGGACGGCATCCAGTAGTCCACCTGGAGCATGTTGGCGACCAGGTTGCGGTGCAGGGCAACGGCTGCCTTCGAGACGCCGGTGGTGCCGCCGCTGTACTGGAAGACGGCAACATCATCGGGTCCGATATCCAGTTTCGGGCGCTGCTCCGGGGTGTACTTGACCAGCAGGTCGGTCATCCACAGGTCACCGGGTTCGAGGGTGACGCGAAAACCGCCTTTCTTCTCTTTGACCAGGGTGAACAGGGTCTTGAGCACAGGCGGCAGGGTTTCCTTGATATTCGTTACGATCAACGTTTTGATCTTTGTCTGGGGTTGGACAGATTTGAGGGTCTTGTAGAAGTTGCTCATCACGAATACGATCTCGATGTTGGAGTCGTTGACGTGGTGGACAACCTCCGGTCCGGTGTAGCGCGAGTCGATCGCGACCACCACCCCGCCGGCTTTGAGAATGCCGAAATACGCCATGACGAATTGGGGCGTATTGGGGATGTACATGCCCACGCGGTCGCCTTTCTTGACCCCCAGGTCTGCCAGCGCGGCGGCGAGCCTGTCGGTAATGGCATCCATTTCCTTGAAGGAAATTTCCGCCCCCTTGAAGATCGTGCAGGCTTTGTCAGGATACTTCCGGGCGGATTCTTCCAGGTAGTGGAACACGGGAACAGGTGGATATTGGATTGTCTGGGGAACTCCTTGATCGTAATGAGCCAACCAGGGTCTTGCCTCCATAATGCTCCTCCTCCTTCGAACGAACACGGCGCGACACTACATTAACAGTATAGGGATTCTTAATTAAGAAGTCAATAACTATTCGCGATATTCCGTGTTGTAATTTTATTTGGAGGCGTGTGTTCCTTCCTTCCGGGTGCGCGCGGTTAATTTGCCGGGTAAATAAAAAAGACTGTCCGATCTTTCGGACAGTCTTTGGGTGGCGGTCCCGACGGGATTCGAACCCGCGGTCTCGGCCTTGACAGGGCCGCATGTTGAACCACTACACCACGGGACCGTTAGCGGGCGCAATAGTACCACAGGGGTATGGGAGCGTCAAGACGGATTTTATTCTGCGCTGGTATCGTAGATATAGATCAGGTCACCCAGGTTTGCCCAGTCATACAACCAGTGGGCGTCGCCCAGCGCCATGTTGATGCAGCCATGACTGCGCGGGTAGCCAAAACCGTCATGCCAGTAAGCAGCGTGCAGGGCGCGCTTTTCATCGAAATACATCGTCCAGGGCACATCCTGCAGGTAGTAATAATCGGAGCGGTCGGCTTCGGTTGCACCGCTCATGGTCTCGGTCTCTTTCTTTTCGTAGATCTGGAATAAGCCGACCCGTGTAGCCCATGCGCCGGTGCCGCTGGCGATCACGGTGGCGAACACCAGGTGGTCATCCTGGTAGACTGCCAGGGTCTGCTCATCCAGGTTGACCTCGATCCAGCGGGAGGAGGTCACGCCTTCAGGCGGGGTGGAGCGTGGATCCACGCGGGCGACATGGCGGTAATCCAGCCATTCATCCTGCCCGATCATCAGCCAGGTGTTGTCGTCCTCCTGCTGGATGGTGTAGATCTGCACCACATCGTAGCGGTGGTAGGTCGATCCGGTTGTCGGGGCGCCATATCCCGGCTGGGTATAGGATGGCACCTCGCCGAGCACCCAGCCGAATGAAGTGGCAGGGGTCGAACTGAACAGCAAGCCCTGGAATGGCATGTGCATGGCAACCCGCGCGGTGAAATCGGGGCGCACCCAGTCGCCCGAGCGCAGGTGATAATAAGCTGAACCGTCCACTTCGACCCGTTCCACGTATGAGACATAGACGAACCCGGGTCCGGCTGAGACACCCGAGATGGAATTGTCCATGGCACCGCTCAGGCTGTCAAAGAAATAGAGCACCTTGTCTTCCGGTACGAGTTTCAGATAGCGGTAGGGGATATCCACCAGAGCAGGGTCGGGTGCGTAGGCAGGCAGGGGCAGAATGGGATAGGGGATGCCCTGCCCGGCGCGGCGGGTCAACTCCTGCGAGGGACCGAGCGGCACGCAGTTATCCGGCGGAAGGTCGTACACACCGGGCAGGCAGACGACCGCGCCGGAGGCAGGTTCAGGGGGCGCATCCATGGTTTCCGGGGCGGAGACGCCGGTTCTTGTCGGGATCAGGGCAATGACCAGTAAGATCAAACCAGTAAATTTTCGCATAGTGTCCTAATAGAAGCAAAATTATAGCATGTTTCCCTATGGCTCCCGCCCACAGGCGGTTGCAGGGCGCGAACCGGGCAACTTGACACATTTTCTGCCCTGTGCTACATTATCATCAATCCTTAATAGGAAGAATGGGCTATCGCATCAAGGAGGCAAGTTTGACGAAGAATCGCAATCAACTCATGGTGGATCGCCTGCGGGAACTGCAGGCTTCCTCCCCAGACATCGAAGCCTCCGCGGTGGTCAGCGTGGACGGTCTGAGCATTGCTTCGGCGCTCCCGCAGGGGGTGGAGGAAGACCGCGTCTCTGCGATGTCCGCCGCCATGCTCTCGCTCGGTGAGCGCATCGCCACCGAACTGGGACGTGGTACATTGGAACAGGTCTATATTAAAGGGATGAAGGGATATGTGGTCCTGATGTCGGTGGGGGAGGAAGCCGTACTGACAGCCCTGGCGCGCGAACAGGCAAAGCTGGGCTTGATCTTCCTTGATATGCGCCGCGCGGCGGAAGATCTGACCAAATTGATCTAAGGTGATAAAACATGGAGCATATCCCAAAAAGTGGTTACTATTACGCCAACAAGTTCACCCGTATTGCCCTCGAAGCGTACGAAGAGGTCATGGGCAAGAATGGTTTAAATGCCATCCTCAACCTGGCAGGGTTGAGCAACCTGATCGATAATTATCCGCCCGACAACCTGGAACGCGCCTTTGATTTTGCCGATTTCACCACCATTCATATCGCCCTGGAAGAAATGTATGGACCACGCGGGGGGCGCGGGTTGGCGTTGCGCGCCGGTCGGGCGACCTTTAATGAGGCATTTAAGAGTTTTGGCGCCCTGGCGGGGGTGGGAGACCTGGCATTCAAGGTGCTGCCCCTGCAAGCCAAGATCCGCATCGGCTTGCCTGCCGCCGCCAAGATCTTCTCGCAGATCACCGACCAGCAATCCACGGTGGATGAGGTCGAGGATGCCTTCATCTGGACCATCCACCGCTGCCCGATCTGTTGGGGACGTCACGGCGCAGATAAACCGGTATGCTACATCTCCACCGGTCTGCTGCAAGCCATGCTCACCTGGGTTTCGGGTGGTCTGGAGTTCCGGGTGAACGAATCCAAGTGCTGCGCTGTCGGCGACACGGTCTGCGAGTTCGTCATCCAGAAAGAACCCATATCCTGATTGACGCGGGATGACCGAGGAAAAACAGCGTATCCTGATCGTGGAAGATGACCTGGATATTGCTGATATGTTGAACGCGTATTTCACCGTCCAGGGTTACGAAGTCCAACGGGCGGAGAGCGGGGAGACCGGGCTTGAGGCGTGTCGTGCGCATCTCCCCGGTCTCATCATACTGGACGCCCTGCTGCCGGACCTGGATGGGTACGAAGTCGCCCGCCGCCTGCGGCAGAACGAAGAAATGCTGGGCATTCCGATCATCTTCCTGAACGACGATGGCGAATGCCCGGAACTTTACCATGTATTGAAACCGGGACTGGACGGGTTCCTGGCCAAACCATTCCGGGTGCAGGACCTGCGTTCGCTGGTCACCTGTGCCTTCCAGCAGACCCGGCAGAACCTTCTGGCTCACCCGGTCACGCACCTGCCGCAGGGCAATCCGGTGGATGAACGTCTGGGCACCTGCCTGGGGCGGATGGATTGGGTCATCCTGCTCATCTCCCTGGTCAACCTGGAACGCTTCCGCACCACCTACGGCGACGTGATGGCGGACGATGCCCTGCGCGTAGTCGGCAGGATGATCCGAGATACCATGCTGGCTTCGGGTGGCACACAGGATTTCCTGGGTCACCTGAACGCCACGCTTTTTGTGCTGGTCACAAGCCCGGATCGGTACGCCAGCCTGCGGGAGAACATCGGTTCGCGGCTGGAACAATCGCTGGAATATTTTTATCCCATAAAAGATCGGCGGCAGTATGCCCGGAAAGGCATGAGCCTGGGTTTGAGGATGGACGTCCTCCAGCCGGCGGACGGCATTTTCACCACCCTGGAAGCCCTCAAGGATGCCCTGCTGGACCGATCACAGGAGACCATCTGAAGATCACCGTCGTAATACCAACTTATAATGAAGCGGAGAACCTGCCCAAACTGGTCTCCGCTTTGTTCGCCTTGCCCCTGGACCTGGGCATCCTGGTCGTGGACGATAACAGCCCGGACGGCACCGGCGAGATCGCCGACCGGTTGGCGCAGGAGGATCCCCGCCGACTGGCAGTGCTCCACCGGGCTGGCAAGCAGGGTCTCTCTGCCGCCTATCTTCAGGCTTTCCAAACCCTGCTGGCAGGCAAGGAGGCCGGCGCGATCGTCCAGATGGATGCGGATTTTTCGCACGACCCGGCTGCCCTGGTGGAGATGGCAAAGAAACTGGAGACCTGTGACCTGGTGCTGGGCTCGCGCTACATCCCCGGGGGCGGCACCGACATCCACTGGCCCTTCTGGCGCAAGGCGCTGTCTGCCTGGGGCAACTTCTATGCCCGCACGATCCTGGGCATGCCCATCCGGGATGTAACCGGGGGTTTCCGCATGTGGAGGGTGGAAACCCTGCGCGGTCTACCCCTGGAACGCGTGCGCTCGAGCGGCTATATCTTCCTGGTGGAACTGCTCTACCTGGCTTATTGCCTGGGTTATACCATCGGCGAAGTGCCTATCTATTTTGCAGACAGGCGCTGGGGAAAATCGAAGATGTCCTTCCGCATCCAGGTGGAAGCCGCCCTGCGTGTCTGGCACGTGCTCTGGGATTACCGTGACCTGCGTAAACAGGGGCGTGCCGCCCGCCTCGCCCGGTGAGGCGTCTCCAGATCATTCCCCCCGGCTCACGAAAATGTCTCGCAAAGCCTGTTCCATTCTGACAGGCTGAGCGTCTCTGCCCGCCGCTGCGGGTCGATGCCCGCCTGCGCAAGGCGGGCTTCTGCCTGGACGGGGGGGATGCGCATGCCAGCGGAGAGCGAATTGCGCAGGGTCTTGCGCTTCTGCGAGAAGCCCGCCCGGGCAAGGTCAAAGAAGAGGTTCAGCGCCCCGGCAGGGATCACCGGTTGTGCGTGCAGGTCCACCCGCAGGACCGCCGAGTCCACCCTGGGCTGCGGATGGAAGGATGCCGCCGGGATGACCGCCAGCACCTGCGGCTGCCCGAAGACCTGCACGCTCAATGCCAGCAGGCTCAGGTCACCGGGCTGGGCACAGATGCGCTCTGCCACCTCCTGCTGGATGGTCAGGACGATCCGGCGCGGGGCGCAGCGGCTTTCGAGCAGATGGCGGATGACCGCCGAGGTGATGTAATAGGGGATATTGGCGACCACCAGGTAACCGGGTCCATCCATAAGCCCATCCGGGTCAAGTTTCAGGATATCCGCCTGCATCAGGCGGATGTTGGTATACGCTGCCAGTACGTGCTGCAGGGCTGGGAACAGGCGTCCATCCAGTTCCACCGCGGTCACCTGGCGTGCCGCCTGCGCCAGCAGGCGCGTCAGGCTGCCCAGCCCGGGACCGATCTCCAGGACCGAATCATCCGGGGTGACCTGGGCGGCACGCACGATCTCCTGCAGGGCGTGTTCGTCGGTCAGGAAATTCTGTCCCAGACCCTTGCTGGGGTGCAGGTCGAAACGGCGCAGGAGCGCGGGGATATCCAGCGGCGGCAGAGGCATCATGGCAGGATGTAGGTGTCGGCGACGTTGGCGGGAACGGGGGTCAGGAAATAAACCGTCACGTACTGGTTGACCCAGTCCACCACATCGTCCTGGGCGTAACCCAGGTCGATCCAGTAGGTGTCGCCGAAGGCATTGGTCATCGCCCCGTTGGTATCCTCCACGATCCCATAACCATAACCGGGGATGTAGAGCCGCTCATGCGCAAAGAGCAGGAACCACGGATAGACGAATGCCACCGAGCCCCGGCGCACCAGGGTTCCAATGGATGTGCCATAGTGGCAAATACCGGTGATGGGGTCGCAGGGGATGTAATAGGTGGAGAAGAGGGTTAAAGCCCGCCAGTATTCGATCGTCTCTCCATCCACCTCCGCGGTGCGGATGACGATGCGGGTGCCAAAGCCATAGATCTGGTCCTGGGGTGGGCGGATGAGGCTCTCGCTCTCGCTGACCTGGGTAATCTGCACGCCGTCTTCCGTGCGCGTGCGCAGGCGGGTGACCGCCAGACCCGGCAAGCCGCCCTGGATCAGCGCTTGCTGGTCGATCTCCAATTCGGCGGTGAGCTCGGTGCGCGTGCCGTAGGGGATGGATTTGAGGCTGAGGGCAACGGATTCCTGCACCCGCACCAGCCGGATCTCGCCATCCGCAGGCAGGGGTTCGTCCGCAGCGGGCAGGCTGTAATCCAAGCCGATGAGCGCCAGCCCGGCTTCTGCCAATGCCTCACCCACCGTGGGAGCCGAGGAGCGGATCGCTACGCGGGAATCATCCACCAGGACTGTCAGATCCAGCGCCGGGGTCCAATCCACTGCCATATCCGCGAGGAGCGGGGTTTCGAGCGGCGGATCAAAGCGGTCGGCAGCAGACAGTTCCAGCCCCGCCTCGCGCAGGGCTTGCCCCACGGTCTCTGCTGAGGTGAGGATCTGTAACGGTTCGTCTTGTGGGGTGAGGACGGTAAGCGTGACCGCCCGGCGCACAACCAGCGTGATGTGCTCATCGCCCAGCACTTCACTCTCGAGGGGGACGCGGGTTCCGAGCGCCAGCAGGCGGTCGGCGGAACCGAGCGTGATCCCTGCCTGTTCCAGCAGGCGGGCAGGGATGCGCTGGGCGGTCTGCAATTCATAAATCTGCCCATCCGCGAAGATCGTCACCGCCGTGGAAGCGGTGCGGCAGGCGGCGAGCAGGAGCAGGATGACTGCAGGTAGAATGAAGCGAAGGTGGCGCATCGGCATGATTCTACCGCATTTGCTGGCTGGAACCCCCGGGCATGGCAGGTCAGGATCGGGGCGAGAAGAACACAGTTCACTGTGAATGGTGGGAAGACGTGAAAATGAAGCGCTATGCGGTGGACATGGCAGGTTGGAGTCACTATAATGAAGGAGCAGATCGGAGTCGACTTGTTCTACGATCATTTTTCCATCACGGAACTCGCCCGGGGCGTGTTTGCTGCCATCCACAAGGAAGGCGGTTCTGCCTACAGCAATGCCGGAATTGTGGACCTGGGCGACCACCTGTTGGTCTTTGATACCTTCGACCGGGCAAGCGCGGCGCAGGAACTCGCCAGCGCCTGCAAGACACTGACCGGCAGATCGCCGGACCTGGTGGTGAACAGCCATGCGCACGGCGACCACTGGGGAGGCAACCAGGTCTTTGCCCCCGGAGCCATCCTGCTGGGGACGCACCAAACCCGCGCTGACATGCTGGAGTGGGGGGCGGAGCTGGAGGAATTAAAAAGCGATCCGCATGAGTTGGAGGCGGATATCCAGGACATGGAAGCCAGATCCCGGGTGGAGCAGGATCCCATCCGCCTGTCCGCGCTGGAACGGAGCCTGAGGCGTGATCGCGCCCTGCTGGCAGACCTGCCGGATTTCCGCTTTTGCCCGCCTGCAATGACCTTTTCTGGCACGCTCACGCTGCGCGGCACGGAACGGAGCCTTGACCTTTGGACCACCGGTCCGGCGCACACGGTGGAAGATTGTTACCTGGTGCTGAAGGAGGAGAAGATCGTCTTCACCGGCGACCTGGCGTTCTTCGAATGCCCGCCATTTATCACTGCGAACGGAAGTCTTGACCGGTGGCTGGAGGTGCTGGATGAATTCCAGCAGTCGCAGTTCCTGCGTTTTATTCCCGGGCATGGACCCGTAGGGGATCGATCCAATCTTAAGCGGCACCAGCAATACCTGTTGACGATGCGTCGCCTGGTGGCGGATGCCATCCAGGCGGGCAGGACCCGCCCGGAGGTGCTTTGCCTGCCCCTGCCGCAGGCTTTTGAAGATTGGGCAAGTTTGATCAACCGGAACGAGAACAACCTCGGGGCGCTCTATGATATGCTGATCGGCAAATAAAGCAAAAGGCGGCGCCCTGCGCCGCCTTTTGCTCTAGGTTCCTTGATCCTTATCGGTTCGTGGGTCTGGATGGAGGGACCTGGCTAGAATTCATCTTCCTCTTCTTCCGCCCAGTCGCTGTCCTCCTCTTCGGCCTCGTCCTCTTCCCATTCCTCAAGTTCGTTATCCCATTCTTCGCCGGCAACCGCCGCCCCTTCACTGGGAGAGTAGGTTGCGCAGCCGGTATCCGGGTCAAATTCAACTGCCGCGGCGCCGCAGTAGTTCTCGTCGAGGAAGACACAATCGGTATAGTGGCAACGAATACGGGGCATGAAATTCCTCCTAGAAGTGATATTTCACCAACCGGATGATTGCAAGGATGAAGATCAGCGTGATGGATGCTGCCGAGACAAGGCAGAAGGGGCAGATCGCCTCGATGACCATGAACTCGATATAGGTCAGGTATGCAGAGAAGAGAATACCGACCAGCGAGAGCCCGAAGACGACCAGGGGTGCGTGGGCGGTGGCGGGTCTCCAGCGCGGCTCTACGAGCAGGATGCCCGCGAGCAGCAAGTACGCCAGCACACCCAGAAGCGCCACCGGTATGCCATAGATCTCGGAAAACTCGCTGTAATTTACCAGGGCGCAATCACCGCTCCCCAGGCACATACGGTCATCGCTGGTGATCTTGTAGAACCACAGGTAGGCTGAATCGATGAAGCCCAGGCAGGCGAGCGCAAGGCTTACCACGCGCAGGGTTCGGTCGGTCTTGTTGGGTAGGGTGATTTTCATTTGGTAAGCCGGGTGCCCGGTCTGGGGGTTGGCAGGCACGGATTTTACCCCAGAGGGCATGAACCGTAAAGAAGGTTCAAAGGTGGTCAGGCGATCCTGTTCCGTGTGATTTGACCTTGCCATCCAGAGAAGGCGGTGAATCCATTCCCCGGCTTGCCGGAAGGCGGTCCTGCCTTTTGCAAGGCGGCGACATTATACCATCATCCCCCTTTAATGCGTACTGCCTCCAGCACATTGGGCAGATTTTCCAGCCGGGCAAGGATGCGGCTCAACTGGGCAATATCCTTGACTTCGATCACCAGCCGCAGGTCGGCATGGTTCTTGCGGACATGCACCTGCACGTCGATGATGTTGACCGCTTCGCTGTTCAACAGGGTGGTGATATCGCCCATCAAGCCCTGCCGGTCGTAGGCGGTGATGCGAATGGGCACCGGGTAGGTGCGCACGTTCAAGCCCCACGAGACTTTGACCAGGCGTTCGCGGTCGCGGATGCGCAGGATGTTGGGGCAATCCTGGCGGTGGATGGTTGCGCCATGTCCGCGTGTGATGTAGCCGATGATCTGATCCCCGGCGGTGGGGTTGCAGCAGCGCGCCGTGGTGGTCAGCAAACCCTTCAAGCCGAGCACCGTGACCGCATCCGAGACGGTTGCCTCGCTGGTCGAGGGGACCACGACCAGGCTGTCATCTGGTTCCTTGGTTTCCAGGATCTTGTTGAGCACCCTGCCGACGGTCACATCCCCACAGCCGAGGGCGACGTAGAAATCGTCCACTGCCCGGTCGAAATTGCGGGCAAGGGCTGCCAGCGCCTGGTCATCCAGCGGGGGCAAGCCGAGGCGCTGCAATTCTCGTTCCAGCATCACTCTGCCCTGCGCCAGGTTCTGTTCGCGGTCCTGGCGTTTGAACCAGTTGCGGATCTTGGCTCTGGCGCTGGCGGTGCGCACCAATCCCAGGCTTGGATTGAGCCAGTCACGACTTGGTCCGCCCTGCTTGGAGGTCAGGACTTCCACCTGTTCGCCGGTGCGGATGACATAATCCAGGGGTACAAGTTTCCCATTCACCTTTGCCCCGCGGCAGCGGTCGCCGACGGAGGTGTGGACATGGTAGGCAAAATCGATGGGTGTGGAACCGGCTGGCAGGTCGATCACATCACCCCGGGGGGTGAAGACGTAGACCCGGTCCTGGAAGACATCGGTCTTCATGTTGTCGACGAATTCCTGGGCATCCTGGGCATCACTGCGCCATTCCATGATGCGCCGCAGCCAGCTGATGCGCTCGTCGTACTTGTCGGGCGCGCCGCCCTCCTTGTAACGCCAGTGGGCGGCGATGCCAAGTTCGGCATTCTCGTGCATGGCACCCGTGCGGATCTGCACTTCAAGCGGTTTCCCATCGTCGCCGATGACCGCGGTGTGGATGGACTGGTAGAAATTATCCTTGGGGGCGGCGATGTAATCGTCGAACTCGCCAGGTATGGGGCGCCAGTGGGTGTGGATGATGCCCAGGGCGGCATAACACGCCGCCACGTCTGGCACGATCAGGCGCACGGCGCGTATATCGCGCACCAGGTCGAACGGTTTGCCTTTCTCGACCATCTTCTTGTAGATCGAGTAGATATGCTTGGGGCGCCCGCTGATCTCTGCCTTGATGCCCGCTTGGTTCAGCAGGCGGGAGATCTCGGCGATGATCGTTTCGATCTCCGCCTCGCGAGTCTCACGGCGCACAGCCAACTGCTCGGCGATCTCCTTGTATTTGGCGGGATTGGTGTGCCTGAACCCCAGGTCTTCCAGTTCCCACTTGATCTGCCAGATGCCGAGGCGGTTGGCGAGCGGGGCAAAGATATCCAGGGTTTCCTGGGCAATGCGCTTGCGCTTGGCTTCCGGGAAGGAGTTCAGGGTGCGCATGTTGTGGAGCCGGTCTGCCAGTTTGATCAGCACGATGCGCACATCGCTGTCCATTGCCAGGAAGGTCTTCCGCAGGGTTTCGATGGATAGTTCACGCTTGCGGTTGCGCAGGTCTGCCTCGTTGAGCGCATCGAAGCGACTGTTTTCCGGGCTCTCCTCTGCCTGCTCGGAATGCACGCGGCGCGAGACCCGCGGCAACTGGGACAACTTGGTCACTCCCTGCACCAGGCTGGCTACGCTCTCGCCAAAATCCTGCCGGATGGTATCGATCGACAGCCCCGTATCCTCCACCGTGTCGTGCAGGAGTCCCGCCGCCATGACATCGGCAGGCATGGCGTATTCCGAGAGCAGGTGCGCCACTGCCAGGCAGTGGTTAATGTAAGGTTCTCCCGAGGCGCGTTTCTGTGACGCATGCGCCTTTTCTGCCATGCGGTAGGCGCGCGCGACCATGTCCCTGTCTGCCGGGGAATAATACTCCGGCAGGATGGCTTGCAGTTCTTCCAGGTTGAGCGGGGAGGATGACTTCATAAGGTCCCGGCAAGTTCCATTATAATGGATGCCATGCCGGTCAATAACGTCACCCGCCTGCTGGATGCGAAAAAGATCCCTTACACGGCTTACGAACTGCCCGCAGAAAAACTGGGTGCGCGCGAAACCGCCCGCCTGCTGGGCGTGGAACCCGGTCAGGTATACAAGACCATCGTGGTCCAGCGCGTGAAGGGGAAAGCCATCCTGGCGGTCATTCCCGGAGACCACCAGGTGGATCTTAAGCGCCTGGCGGCGGTGCTGGGCGAGAAAAAACTCAACCTGCCCAGCGAGCGGCAGGCGGAGGAATTGACCGGCCTGCAGGCGGGCGGCATATCCCCGCTGGCATTGCTGAACAAGGGCTTCCAGGTCGTGATCGCCTCCACAGCCAAGGCGGCAGGGCTGATACACCTCAGCGCGGGTCAACGCGGCTTGAACATCAAACTGCCAGCGGATGCCCTGGCGCAGGTTACCAATGCCTGTTTCGCCGACATCAGCTATCTGGAAACCGGTGCCTGAATACCGGTTGTGATTCCGGGGAAATGTTCTATAATATTATATATGCCTTTCAGGAGCAGACAATGAACCCAAATGAACCGATCATCATCGCCCGCGGCGTTGAAAAATGGTATGGACAATTCCAGGCATTAAGAGGGGTTGACATGGAGGTCCAAAAAGGGGAAGTGATCGTGATCTTCGGTCCTTCCGGATCGGGGAAATCCACCTTCATTCGCTGTATCAACCACCTGGAAGACCACCAGAAGGGTCAGATCATCGTGGATGGCATCGAACTGACCAATGACATGCGCAATATCGAGAAGATCCGCATGGAAACGGGGATGGTCTTCCAGTCTTTCAACCTGTTCCCGCACCTCACGGTGATGCAGAATATAACCCTGGCGCCCATGCAGGTGCGCAAGTGGGATGCTCAGCGGGCGCAGAACAAGGCACGGGAATTGCTGGCGCGCGTCGGCATCCCGGAACAGGCGGATAAATACCCCGGTCAACTCTCTGGCGGTCAGCAGCAGCGTGTGGCGATCGCCCGGGCGCTGGCGATGGAGCCGAAGATCATGCTCTTCGACGAGCCGACCTCCGCCCTGGATCCCGAAATGATCAAGGAAGTGCTGGACGTGATGACCGAACTGGCCACATCGGGCATGACCATGCTGGTGGTCACCCATGAAATGGGCTTTGCGCGGGCGGTGGCAGACCGGATGTACTTCTTCGACCAGGGGCTGATCGTGGAGACCGGTACGCCCACGGCGATCTTCAAGCGCCCCAAATCGGACCGCACCAAGTTATTCCTGTCCCAGATCCTGGAAAAGTAGGAATACCCCACCGACGACAACAAAGCCAGGGCATATTGCCCTGGCTTTGTTTTATCTTTTTTTAAAACCGGGTTCAGGCGTCGAATTCGCCCACTCGTTCATCATTGATCCACACTTCGTAGTGCCCGGTTGAGAAAGCACCCAACGGCAGGTCCAGGCTGAACGGTTCCAGCACCTGGACACAGAGCAGGACTGGATCGACGAGCGAATAGAGTTCCACCTGAATGCGGTTCTCCTCGTCTGCTTCGGAGACCACAACACGAAGTTGATGGCAGGGGGTTGGGAGCGATCCCTGGATGGACAGGCTGACCTGGATCGGGTAACTCTCCATGATGAGCAGGTCCACCTGGTCGAGATACACATTCCCACGCCGGAGCGCATCATCACCGGGACGAGGCGGGTAAGGGC
The DNA here is from genome assembly GCA_041301835.1 of Chloroflexota bacterium. Lineage (GTDB taxonomy): Bacteria > Chloroflexota > Anaerolineae > Anaerolineales > Villigracilaceae > UBA877. Next base: position 22,755 of record JBFYSG010000212.1, read on the forward strand.
TGAGCGGCGCGGTGGGCGCCTGGGTGGGAGCGGGTTGGACCGGCGAACAGGCAGAGAACAGCAGAGCGCCTGCCGCCAGCAGGAGGATCAATCGGTTCATAAGGTACTCCTTTATTCCTATAAGACGCTTATCCGCCCGCGTTGGTTCCCATCCCGGGCATGTCCGCTAACCCTTGACCACTGCCAGCGGCTGGAGGCGCGCCACCTTGCGGGCGATACCTGCCAGGACAACGATCTCCACGACAGCATCCACGTCCTTGTAGGCGCAGGGGGCTTCCTCTGCCAGCCCTGACAGGCTGCCGGCGCGTACTTTGATGCCGCGTGTTTCCAGGTCGCGCCGCAGGGCATCGCCGCGCACCTCGTGTTTTGCCCTGGCGCGGCTCATGGTCCTGCCGGCGCCGTGGCAGGAACTGCCGAACGAGCGGAGCATGCTGGCTTCGGTTCCGGCAAGCACCCACGAGGCGGTGCCCATCGAACCCGGCACCAGCACCGGTTGCCCGGCGGTGCGGTATTCGTCCGGCAGCCCTGGTGCCCCGGGACCGAATGCCCGCGTGGCGCCCTTGCGGTGCACACAAACCTTGACCGCTTTCCCCTCCACTGTGTGGGTCTCGATCTTCCCCATGTTGTGACAGAGGTCGTACACCTGGCGCAGATGCCAGTCTTTCACCTTGCCGGCAAAGGTCTCTTCGAAGGCGCGGCGGATGGCATGGGTCAGCACCTGCCGGTTGGCAAAGGCATAATTTGCCGCTGCCCGCATCGCGCCCAGGTAGGCTTGTCCCTCCGGGCTATCCATCGGCGCGCAGACGAGTTCGCGGTCTGGCAGGTGAATGTCGTAGCGCCGGGTGGCAGCCTGGAATTCCTGGACATAATCGGTGCAGACCTGGTGACCCAGTCCGCGCGAGCCGCAATGGATCTGCGCGACCAGGCAGCCGTGGCGCAGACCAAAAGCGGCTGCGGTCTCGGGGTCAAAGATGGTTTCGACGCGGTCGACCTCGATAAAGTGGTTGCCGGCGCCTACAGAGCCGACCTGCCCCAGCCCGCGTTCCTTGGCGCGCCGGCTGACTTTGCGGGCATCCGCTCCGTCCATGCAGCCGCCTTCCTCGGTGCGCACCAGGTCCAACTCCTCGCCATAACCCTGCTTGAGTGCCCAGCGCGCGCCTTCGTGCAGAAGGCGTTCCAGTTCCGGTTGGGTGGCACGCACCAGCCCATCCTTGCCCACGCCGGAGGGGCAGTATTGGTCCAGGCGGGCGGCAAGTTGATCCAGCCAGGGTGCGGCGGCATCTGCTTCGATCGAGGAGACCAGCAGGCGCACGCCGCAGTTGATGTCGTAGCCGATCCCGCCCGGCGAGATGACACCATGGGGGAACTGGGTGGCGGCAACGCCTCCGATCGGGAAGCCATAGCCCTGGTGCATATCCGGCATCACGACCACGTGCCCGACCAGCCCGGGCAGGGTGGCGGCGTTCACGGCTTGCTCCAGCGAGCGGTCATCCACGATCTGCTCCAGCAGTGCGCGGCTGGCGAACAGGCGCACCGGGACGCGCATATCGGCGCGGAATGTTTTGGGGATCTCCCATTCCTGAGCGGTTATCTGTACCAGGTCGTGTATCGCAACCATCGTGTTGTTCCTGAACCAGGAGAGACATTGAGCCGGACGGTCTTCTGTCCGGGATCAGACATCGAAAACAAGATCCACGCACCAGCCTGCCCGCGTCTTGCGGATCTGCAGGTTGTGGTAGGTGACCGCCTTGATGTTCGTCCGCATGGATACCAGCGGCGATCCTTCCATTTCCACCTGCAGCCCGGGTTCCAGGTGCAGGAACCGGAAGACGTGATAGACCTGTTTTTCATGTTCGGCAGCATAGAGCAACTCGGCGAGGAAGGCGACCAGCAGGCTCTCGGCGTCCGGCGCGGAGGTTTCGAACTGCCTGCGCAGGCGCGGCGCCGGCGCAGCCTGGATGCCCGCCAGGGCGATCATGCCACGGGCGGCTTCGCTGAACAGGGCAGGCAGGTCGCGTGCCCACACGCGCAGACTGCGGTCGGCGGTGTGCTCCAATTCACGGAACGGCATGATTCTATTGTAACCAGTTTTCAGGAAAACAAGGAATCTTTATCAGCGCGGCGGAAATGCGCCCGGTAGGCGGCGGTCTCTGCCAACTGCCCCTGGATCTCGACCCACAGGCGGGCAGCCCCGACCGGGTCGCTGAAACTGGAGCCGGAGGAGAGCAGCAGTTCCCCGTTGGCTTCCTTCCGGATGCCGACCGTCCCGCGCGCCACCAACCATGCAAGCCCGTTGCGCACGGTGTCCACGCTTTGCGCCGTGGCGCCTGCCAACTGCTGGTAGGTAACCTGCCCGTTGTGTCGGGCGATGGCGTACTTCAACAACCCGGTCAGGCGGTCGATGAAACTCAGGGAGACATCGGTCTGGGCATCCGCGGCGATGAGCCAGATCGTCTTCGGCTGGACGACCTCCAGGGCGGCATGCAACGCTTCCGGTGAGGCGGGTATGGTCCAAATGACCAGATTCTCCGCCGGTGTCAGTTCGGAACTATCTTTGGCGTTGAGGCGCGCTTTCTCGTCGCCTTCCGCCCATATGAAGGTCGATGGCAACGCGCGGGCAGTTTCAAGCAGGGCAGCGGGGTCTTTTTCCGCCCGGTGATCGATCACTTTGGGCTTGACGACCTCGACCACCTGGGCGGATTCTGCCAGCGGGTGGGATGCCACGTATTCCAGTTCAAAGCCTGCCCCGCCCTGGAAGGTGGAGGCGCGCAGGGTATAGGCGAGATCGAACCTGCCCTCGGGCATCGGCTCGCTGTTCCCGTCCCACCAGGTGACCACCTGGGCGTGCCCATGTTCATCCGAGACGGTTAATTTGCGGTGTTCCTGGTTGCGCCCAAAGGAGACACACTTATCCATCTTGAGATTGTCGCTGGCAAGGACGATCCTGGGGTTCCCGGGTCCAAATGGAGCCGCCTGTTCCAGGATGCCAGCAAATTCAGGGTTCAATTCGGACAGGGGCACCCAGGTATCGATGACGAGGCTGGGTTCTTCCTTCCGGGCGGAACTCAGCAGGTGTTCGACCGTCCACACCATCCGGTCGTAGAAGGTATGCAGTTTCTCGGGGTTCAGGCTCAGCCCTGCCGCCATGGGATGCCCGCCGTAGGAGAGCAGCAGGTCGGATTGTGCGGCGATGGCTTCGGTGATGTGCAGCCCTTCGACCGAACGCGCCGATCCGTAGGAGGGTTCCCCGGGAGTGGTCGAGAAGACGATGGCAGGCTTGCCATATTTTTCCACCAACCGGGCGGCGACAATGCCCAGCACGCCGCCGGGCCAGGTCGGATGCCCGACAATGATGATGGGCGCCGTCAGCAGGGAGGGATCGACCTCCAGGAAGGCTTCCGCCGCCTGCATCACCTGGCTGGTGAGCAGCCTGCGCTGGGCGTTGTAATTCTCCAACTGCGTGGCTTGTACGCGCGCCCGCTGCTGGTCGTCGGTCAGCAGGAATTCCACGATCGGGTTGGCATCTCCCAGACGCCCAAGCGCATTGAGGCGCGGCGCCAGGGTGAAGCCGACATGCGACTCGTTGATCGTGGATGGCTGGATCTCCGCCAGTTCATACAGGGCTTGCAGCCCCCGCCGCTGGGTGGCGCGCAGGACCATCAAGCCTCGCTGGACCAGGTAGCGTGTATCACCGGTCAGCAACGCAAGGTCTGCCACCAGACCCAGCGCCACCAGGTCGAGCAGGTCGGTGAGCGAGAGGGCGGTCTTGTGCTCGTGAAGCAGGGCTTCCGCCAGTTTATACGCCACGCCCGCGCCTGAGAGGGTGGACAAGGGGTGACCCGGGGGAAGCATCTTCGGGTCGATCACCGCCAGTGTGGATGGAATGCGCGGCGGCATGTCGTGATGATCGGTGATGATCATGTCCACGCCCCGGTCGCGGGCGTAATCGGCTGCGGTATGACTGGTGATGCCGGTATCGCAGGTGATGATCAACTGCGCGCCCTTGTCGATCTCCTCCTGGAGTCCTTGGGTATTCACCCCGTGGGATTCGCGTGAGCGCACGGGGAGATGGTATCCCACGTCCAAGCCCAGGGCGCGCAGCGTCTGGACCAGCAGGGCGGTGGCGGTCTGCCCGTCCACATCGAAATCGCCCCAGACAAGCACGCGCTCCTTGTTGCGGATGGCGGCGGAGATGCGCTCCACGGCGGCTTCCACCCCGGGCAGGGCGGTCGCCGAGGCGGGCGAGTAGAGCGCCGGGTTGAGGAAAGCCTCGGCTTTCTCGTTCGTGGTGATGCCGCGCCGGGCAAGGATCTGCTGCAGCAGGGGGTGCAGCCCGGGCAGGGATGGGGTGGTGGCAGATGGCAGTGCGTCGGTCCAACGCATGGCTAGAACACGATCTCCTGGACCTGTTCCAGGTCGATTTCCGGTTCGGGCAGATCCGTCTCCAGGAAGTCCTCCTGCCCGGCGGTGACGCTGCGTTCGCAATAGGAACGGTAGAGACAGGCGGCGCACATCTTCTCGTCGTCTGTGCGCGGGAAGTCGGAGGCGGAGGCAATCGCGGTGATGATCTTGATCAAGGCTTCACGGTCGCGCTGATAGTGCGCTTCCTGGTAGGGGAAGTGCGCCGGCTCGGTCGGATGGTTGGCATACCAGTAGTTCATGCTGACCTGCCCGGGTTGGATGGGGACACCGCCGTTGAGCAGGCTGCCTGCTTCCACCAGCAGGAGGCGGTAGATGCGAGTCTGCCAGCGGGCAAGCATGCGCTCGTCGCGCGGGCGCCTGGCGTATGTCTTCCAATCGTAGATGCGCGCCTCGACGCCGGGGTGGATGGCAAGCAGGTCATATTTTGCCAGCAGGCGGTAGTCCGTACCCGGAGCGGCGGAGAGGGTGAATTCAGGGTATAGCGTGTAACCATCGGGATCTTGGAAATATGTCCTGTAATTCTGCCACCAGCGTTCCAGGTCGGGGCTGAGTTCCTGCCCGGATAGGTGCTCCGGCGGGATGCCGATGCGCTGCTGGTGCACCAGGCGGTGGAAGTGCTGACCCTGCTCCTGCTCGCGCAGGTGGTCCGAACCGGCATAGAGGGCGGGCCACTGCAGGCGCTCGATATAGCGCAATTGGAAGCGCTGCGGGCAGTCGGAGTAATCCTGGATGGAGGCTTGGGAAAAAACAAATCCGGAAGGCAAGGCTCCAGACGGCATGCCTCTATTTTACATGTTCTTGCGCGGTTTGAGATGTACTATTATCGTTCCAATTCCGACCAGCGCCAACCCGATCAGGGCGCGGGTGGACAGGCTCTCGCCCAGGAAGAAGTAAGCCAGCAGGGCGATCTGCGGCATCATCAACCCGTTCAGGATGGATGATTCGATCGCCGTCAGCACCTGCAGGGAGCGGTTCCAGAGCGTGAAAGCCAGGGCGGTGTTCACAACGGCAAGCCAGGCGATGATCAACCAATCCTGCCCGGTCAGCCTGCCGGCATCCTCCAGGAGCAGCCCCGCCAGCAGCATGAGCAGGGAGCCGATCCCCATGCTGACAAAGGTGACCACCAGCGGCGAAAGGACGGCATGCCGGTTCACCTCCCGGCTGAAGAGGGCGGAGACGACGTTCAAGCCCATGCAGGTCAACCCGATCGCCACGCCGACGACCTGGGCGTGCGGCAGGTTCACCGGCAGGAAATACAGGCACACACCCGTGATCGCCAGCAGGATCCCCAGCCACTGGAACGGGGAGGGGCGTTCCCTGAGCAGGAAGATGCCGCCGATGGCTACAAACACCGAGGTCAAGTTGAGCAGCAGGCTGACCATGTTGGCAGGCAGGTATTTCAAGGACAGGAACAAAAACCCCTGGGTGAAGGTGTAAAAGATCAACCCCAGCAGGGACAATTTCAGCCAGTCGCTGCGGGTGAGTGATTTAACCGCCTGTCGATGGACGGGGTCGAGCAGCACGAAGGGCGCCAGGCAGAGGAAAGCCAGTGTGTAGCGCAAACCGGCAAAGGTGATCGGC
>JBFYSG010000214.1:0-2844 GCA_041301835.1 Chloroflexota bacterium
GTCGGTCACCAGTGAGCCGTCGGAGGGATACTGCAGTTGGAACTCGTAGGTTGTGTTGGTGTAGGTCACCCAGGACGGCAGGGTACAGGATGACAGGAGCAGGATGGCGAGCAGGGTGCTGAAGATGAGAAGGCTGTTTTTCATGTTATCTCCCTTATTAATCCACGCTGGACTGGCATGGTCTCAACGTCCAATTGGAAGGCGCATCCATTGTCGCGCTGTTCGGGGAGGAATTCAATCACACGGAAGTAAGAATAACCCGCCAGTGTGTAAACTGGCGGGTGCAAGGATTTTGCTTTTACTTTTATCTTCTATCCCATGTGCTTGATCATCGCATCCGCGAACTCGGAGCACTTGATCTCCCTGGCGCCGTCCATCAGGCGGGAGAAATCATAGGTGACGGTCTTGGCGGCAACCGCGCCTTCCATGCCCTTGACGATCAGGTCGGCGACTTCCGCCCAACCCAGGTAGCGGAACATCATCTCGCCCGAGAGGATGACCGAGCCGGGGTTGACCTTGTCCAGGTCGGCGTACTTGGGGGCGGTGCCGTGGGTGGCTTCGAAGATGGCATGACCGGTCTCATAGTTGATGTTGGCGCCCGGGGCGATGCCGATGCCGCCGACCTGCGCGGCGAGCGCATCCGAGAGGTAATCGCCGTTCAGGTTGAGCGTGGCGATGACATCATAGTCGCGCGGGCGGATGATGGTGAACTGCAGGCTGACATCGGCGATTGAATCCTTGATCAGCAACTTGGTCTTCCACTTCCCGCCGCCGTGGGTGTCCCACAGTTTGAGCGCTTCCTCGACCTCGGACTTGATCTCGTTCTGCTGGTTGGGCGACATCATGTCGAAGCCCGGGTCGATCTGGCGGGCGTTGTCCTCGATGCTCAGCGCGGCGTCCTTCTCCTTGTTGCCCAGGATCCAGGTCTCGCGCTCGGTGACCACCTGGTCACGGAACTCACGTTTGGCGAGTTTGTAGCCCCAATCCTTGAAGGCGCCCTCGGTGAACTTCATGATGTTGCCTTTGTGGACAAAGTTGACGCTCTTGCGCTTGTTGTCCAGCGACCACTGGATGGCGGCGCGCACCAGGCGCTCGGTGCCTTCCACCGAGACCGGCTTGATGCCGAATGCCGCCGTATTGGGGAAGCGGATCTTCTTGAACTCCGCCGGGAAGGCTTCCTGGAACAGTTTCTTGAACTTGTCGTTCTCCTCGCTGCCGTACTGGAACTCGATGCCGGTGTAGATATCCTCGGTGTTCTCGCGGAAGATGACCATATCCACGTACTCGGGGTGCTTCACCGGCGAAGGGACGCCGTTGTAGTAGCGCACCGGGCGCTGGCAGACATACAGGTCGAGCAGTTTGCGCAGCGCCACGTTGAGCGAGCGGATGCCACCGCCGATGGGCGTGGTGAGCGGTCCCTTGATGCCCACCAGGAATTCCTTGAAAGCCTCCACGGTTTCATCGGGCAGCCAGGTCTGGAACTGCCGGAAGGCTTTCTCGCCGGCGTAGACTTCCATCCAATGCACCTTGCGCTTCCCGCCGTAGGCTTTCTGGACGGCGGCGTCGAATACCCGCACCGAGGCGCGCCAGATATCCCGACCGGTACCGTCGCCTTCGACGAAGGGAATGATCGGGTTGTCCGGCACCTGGAGTTTGCCGTTCTGGATGCCGATCTTTGCGCCGCCTGCGGGAACCTTTACCTGTGTGTATGCCATGCCTGCTCTCCTTTGCTGAATGATGAATAGATTATATCAAAGGCGCAGGGTCGCTACAATCACCCGCCGCACTGAAGTCCGGACATGCCTGCGGACATCCCGGTTCTGTTACGAGTCAAGTGATCGAACGATCCAAATCGGAGGTTCCAGCCCCATCCCCTACCCCTTCCCCGAGGTATTTTGATGCTCTCATCGAAGGAGATGGCTTCGGGGAAGGGGTTTAAATCTGGAAAACGAAGGGATGCATGTCCAGGAACGCCATGCATCCCTTCGTTTTCCAATTTCTCAAACCATTGTCCGACCTCATTTCTGAACATCCGCCCGCGGCTCTGCGGGGAGCGTGGGGATGGAGGAATGCGGAGGAGAACGGGTCAGGGCTGCACGACGGGCAGGGTGAGCAGTGCGTGGGGGACGACCAGCACCCGGCAGTGCGCGCCGAGATCAGCCTGTGCCAGCGCCAGGGCTTCTTCCATGCTTGCGGCGGGGATCATCTTGCAGTCGCTGACCTGCTGCGGGCATTCGCTGCCCACGATGACGACGCGGGCGTGTTCCAGCACCTTTGCCATCACGAAAGCCCGCTGCGCGCCGGGGGGATAGCCCTGGCGGCGGGCGGCAGAGAGGATGGACTGCACGTCCGGGGCGGCGCGCATGGCTTCCAGGAAGCGCGCCTCGCCCACCCCCGCCCCGGCACCCTCCTCGCAGCGGGCGGGGATGATGATCCAGCCTCCCGGGCGCACGACCGGCGTGGGCGCAAAGAATAGATAGGATGCGGCGCGGCTGGCTTGATACAGGTTGGCGTCCTTGGGATAGCCCACCCCGCCGATGGCGATATCGTAGGCGTGCGGGATGCGCACCTCGTACACGCCGCGGGCGAAGGTCACCAGGTCGCGGAAAGCCTGCTCCGGCTCTCCGGCGGTGACGCGCAGGAGTCGCGTGTCATCATCCAGCACCACGTTGAGGATGAAGCGCAGGTTGGCAACCCGGGCGGCTTGGCTGACCGCCTCGTGGAAGGGATTGCCTTCGATGCGCCCCAGGCGCGTGCCGGGATGGTCGAGAAAGGCGGGGGCGTGGGTATAAGCAATGAACGCCTCGCCTGCCGCGCCGATGGCAACGGTCTTGCGCCCGCCGG
>JBFYSG010000218.1:0-17015 GCA_041301835.1 Chloroflexota bacterium
GATACCAGCGTCTACGGGCTGATCCACGACATCCACATCAGTGATGACGGGCTGGTGCGCCAGCTGGTCACCGCCGGGAACATCACGCCGGAGGTGATGCGCGATAACCGCGAGCGCCGCATCGTGCCGGTGGAGATGTCCGTCCTGGCAGTCGGGTACGAGCAGGGCGGCGTCATCTCGCACCTGCTGCCGCCCCGCCCACCGCTCAGCCTGGATGTCATCTACCTCTGCTCGCCCGCCGAAGTAGTGAAGTTCACTGCCGCCGGTCACTTCGGTTACTTCCGGCACGTCCTGGCGGCGAAGGACATCCCCATCGCCGAGGTGCTGGCGGCGCACATCCGCCAGGCATCCGCCGCCCACCCCGACAGGACCTGGGCGGAGAATGCCGCCCGCGAACTCATCACCCTGCTGCGCGACGATTACCCGGCGCTCATGGCGGTGCTGGGCGCGCTGGGTGATGCCCTGCCTGCCTGAAAAGGAGAACCTGCCATGCCTGCCTTTTTCCTGCTGCTCTACCGCTTCCTGCGCGGCATCTGGAACGGGATGAAGGACCGTGATTTCCGCAACCTGTGCGTGTGGCTGCTCGCCATCATCCTGCTCGGCTCGTGGTTCTACGCCCGGGTGGAGGGTTGGACGCTGCTCGATTCGGTCTACTTCTCGATCACCACGCTGACCACCGTCGGTTACGGCGATTTTTACCCGCATACCGCCGCCGGAAAGATCTTCACCATCTTCTATATCCTCGTCGGCATCGGCATGTTATCAGGCTTCGTCGTCCTGCTGGCAGAGCGCTCCGGGCTGGTGAAACGCAAGCCCGACCTGCCGGCGGAGAAGCCGTGACCCTGCACGACCTGTGTGGATGAAGATCATGGCATCGCGGAAGAGCACACGCACCTCGTCCTTCGGCACCCCGGGTCGCACGACCCACGACGCCTCGGCGTTCTATGCCGGCAGGCTGTATGACGGTCAGCCGCAGGAGGTGGAAGGGTCTTACGTGGAGAACCCGCTCGCGCCCGGAACGCTCGACCGCATCCTGTGCCACAGCGCCGAGGTGATGAGCGAACTGCCCGAGGCTTCGGTGCACCTGATGGTCACCTCGCCGCCCTACAATGTCGGCAAGGATTACGACCAGGACCTCTCGCTGGAGGAATACCTGGCTTTCCTGGGGCGCGTCTGGCAGGAGGTGCGCCGCGTGCTGGTCCCCGGCGGGCGCATGGGCATCAACGTGGCGAACCTGGGGCGCAAGCCCTACATCCCCCTGCATGCCCTGATCACCGAGCAGGTCATCCGTCTCGGTTTCCTGATGCGCGGCGAGGTGATCTGGAACAAAGCCGCCAGCGCCTCGCCCTCCACCGCCTGGGGTTCGTGGAGATCGGCAGGCAACCCCACGCTGCGCGATGTGCACGAATATATCCTCATCTTCAGCAAGGATTCCTTCAAACGTCCCAACCCCGCCAAGCGCCCCAGCACCATCAGCCGGGACGAGTTCCTGGAATACAACAAGTCGGTCTGGAACTTCCCCGCCGAACAGGCGCGCAAGGTCGGTCATCCCGCACCCTTCCCGCTGGAACTGCCCCGCCGCCTGATCCAACTCTACACCTTTGACGGCGAACTGGTGCTGGACCCGTTCATGGGCTCCGGGCAGACCGCCATCGCCGCCCTGCAGAGCGGCAGACATTACATCGGCTACGAATCCGACCCGGGGTATGTCGAGCTGGCGCAGCGCCGCATCCGCGCCGCCTGCACGCCTGCCGCTGCACCCGGCATGGAAGCGCCCCATGAGGAAGAAGGAACAGGAAAAAACCATGACAAATGAAACCGGACCCATCGGCTACATCGTCGGCGGCGGATTGAAGGAATCGCTGCGCGCCCGCCTGACGGTCCCCTCCCAGCAGGTGCAGGAGGGCGCCTTCGTCGTCATCCCCAGCGGGGACTGGCAGTCCTACGGGCTGGTCACCGACCTGCAGTTGGGCGCCACCGACCCGCGCTTCGCCGACGAGCAGAGCGAGGCGCGCCTGCCCGCCGCGCTTGCCAGCGCCCTGCACGGGCAGACGCTGTTCACCAACCTCGAGATCCTGCCTGCGCTGATGCTCGAGCGCGGACCCGAGCCCGGATCGGCGGAATACAAGCAGTGGACGGCTGAACAGGGGCATGCCAGCCCGCGTCCCGTTCCGGTCAAGACCGTGCCCCCGCATCACGCCCCGGTGCGGCTCGCCTCCGGCGGCGATATCGCCGAGATCTTCGGCGACCCGGGCAGGAAGGGCAATTTCGTCATCGGCTACACCCGCGAGCAGGGGCATCCCGTCTGCATCGACCTCGACCAATTCGTTAAGCGCTCCGCCGGGGTGTTCGGCGCCACCGGCACCGGCAAGTCCTTCCTCACCCGCCTGGTGCTTGCCGGGCTGATGCACCACGGGCACGCCTCGGTGCTGGTCTATGACATGCACAACGAGTACGGCTTCGACGACACCGCCTCGGATACCAACCTGCGCGTCACCGGGCTCAAGACCAAGTTCGCGGCGCGCCTGCGCGTCGTCGGGCTGGGGGCGGGCACCACCATCCGCGGCAGCACACCCGATTTCAACCTGGAGATCGCCATGTCCGACATCACCCCGGCAGATGTCGAACTGCTCACGCGCGAACTCAACCTCAAAGAGACCACCCCCACCAGCCTGCACGCCCTGCAGGCTTCCTTCGGGCAGGACTGGTTCCGGCGCTTCAAGGGCATGAACCGCGACGAGGTGGACGTGGAGGACGAAAAGTCCGGCAAGGTCAAAAAAGTCCCCCATCCCGGAAGCGTGGCTGCCTGGGCGGATGAAGCCGGGGTCAACGTCATGGCGGCTGAAGCCCTGCACGATAAACTGCGCCGCCTGTTCGACCGGGGCTATATCGTGGAGAAACCCGCCGCCGATGCGGTCGGCGAGATCGTCAAATCGCTGGAAGGCGGCAAGCACGTCGTCCTGTCCTTCGGGCAGGCGTACGAGACCGACCTGGATTACCTGCTGGTCAGCAACCTGCTGACGCGCAAGATCAAGAAGGTCTGGGAACAGCGCACCAACGCCTTCCGCTCGAGCGGAAAGGACGAGCCGCGCCAACTGGTGATCGTGGTCGAGGAAGCGCACAAACTACTCAACCGCGAGATGGCAGCCCAGACCACCTTTGCCACCATCGCCCGCGAGATGCGCAAGTATTATGTCACCCTGCTGATCATCGACCAGCGCCCGTCGCAGATCCACGACGAGGTCATGTCGCAGCTCGGCACGCGCATCTCGGGCTGGCTCGGCGACGAGGACGACATCCATGCCGTGCTCTCCGGGCTTGCCGGGCGCGAATCGCTGCGCGGCATGCTTGCCCGCCTGCAGCCCAAGGAGGAGGTGCTGCTGCTCGGCTGGGGCGTGCCCATGCCCCTTCCGGTGCGCTCGCGGCGCTACGACGATGCCTTCTGGCGCGAACTGCTTGGCGCAGCGACGGCGAAGGACGAAGCCCGCCTGATGAAGGAACTGGGTTATTCGTGAGCACGCCTGCCGGGTGGACAGACTCCCGGAAATGCCTATTTCTTTTTCAGCAGAAACTTCCTATAATATCACTATACCCTGTGGAGGTCTGAATCCCCGCCATGGCTGAGCCCTTTGAAGCCCCCCCGCCCCGCAAGCCCACGTCCTGGAAGACCATCCTCCCGGCTGTCCTCGTCGTCCTAGTGGGCTGCCTGTGCATCCTGGTTGCCGGTGTCCTGATGTACCTGGGCACCAGGGGGATCGGTCCGCTGGCGGCGCTGGCTGATTCACCCGTCTTCACCTCCTCGCCCAGCGTGGTCGGGGAATGGGACCTGTATTACGACTGGAACTGCACCGGCACCTATTACGGACCTGCCACGATCGTCTTCCAACCGGATGGCAGTTACTACGCCTACGAAGACGGGGGCGAAGGCTACGGCACCTGGACGGTGAGCGCCAAGAGGATCGATTTCATATACAGCGCCTACCCGAACGCCCACTACACCGGCACGACCAGCAGCACCCATGCCGAAGGGACGATGAGCACGGACGACGGCTCGCGCGGTTGCTGGTATGCGGACAAGCGATGAGGCGTTGATCTGCAGCCTGTACAGCCAATAAACGAATAGGAGATGACCATGAACGCAGAACCCGCAGGCACCCCGACCAAAAAAACCGCGCCGTGGAAGATCATCATCCCCATCGCCATTGTCCTCATCCTGTGCTGCCTGTGCGCCGTGACCGCAGGTGTGCTATACTACCTCGGCACCCAGGGGAGCGGTCCATTCGCTTCACTGGAAGGATCCCCACTGCTGACCCCCAGCGTGGTTGGGGAATGGGACCTGTATTATGACTGGTATTGCAGTGGGGACTACGATGGACCCATCACAGCCATTTTCTTGCAGGATGGCAGTTACCAGACGTACGAGATCGAAGGCGGAGACAGAAGTTATGGCGCCTGGACCTTGAGCGCCGGCACCCTGGATATCTATTACGACGGCTACCCAAATGCCCACTACACCGGCACCCTGAGCGGCTCGACCCATGTCGAGGGGACGATGACCACCGACAGTGACCTGAGCGGCTGCTGGTATGCCGACAAGCGTTGATGCTACGATCCGTTCCAAAAAACCGTTGAGAAGGAGAAGAACATGAGCAATGAACTCGAAAGCACCCCGACCAAGAAACCCACAAACTGGAAGATCATCATCCCCATCATCATCGTCCTCATCCTGTGCTGCCTGTGCGCCGTGACCGCAGGTGTGCTCTATTACATGGGCACGCAGGGCACGGGACCCGTTGCCCCATACCTGGCGACCGATACCCCGATCCCCAGCCCGACCCCGGAATTGTCCATCGTCGGTGAATTGATGCTGTATTTTTGATGGGACTGCACGGGTGACTACGGATCGGCTGGCATCACCTTCATGGACGACAACCGCTACGTGATGGAAGGCGGAAGTGTCTTTGGAACCTGGTCGCTGAGCGATGACTACGTCGATTTCATTTTCGACGATTCGCCCTATTCCCGCTACGTCGGCACGGTGGACAATTCCGGCATGTACATGGAAGGCACGATGGACAACACCGATGACATGTACGGGTGCTGGTACGCAGAGCGATGACCCCCGCCTTGGCATGAAATCATGTCAGGTATAATCGACCATTAAGAGGAGGATCGATGAGCACTGAATTGGATTTCAACATGACCCCGCCCCCGCCGCCGCCCGGCAAGAAACCCACCCAGTGGAAGGTCATCATCCCTGTGGCGATCGTGGTGGTGCTGTGCTGCATCTGCCTGGTGGTTGTCGGCGTGCTGTACTACATGGGGACGCAGGGCAACGGTCCGCTTGCCATGCTGGCGACGGATACCCCCACCCCCAGACCGACCGCCACCGACCGTCCCACCAGCACCGAGGAACCATCCCAGGAATCCAGCGGGGATTACATCATGTTCACCCTGTACTTTTCATGGGGCTGCACCGGTGAGTACGGGGAAGTACCGATCAGTTTCTATGAGGACTACTTCATGGTCGAAGGTCCGGAATACGGCACCTGGTACGTGGAGGACAACTACATCGAATTCATGTTCGACGAGTCCCCGTACTCCTACTATATCGGTACCATCGATGAGGACGGCGAGTACATGGAAGGGACGATGAGCAACGACGACGGCAACAGCGGTTGCTGGTATGCCCTGCCGTATTGATCCATCCTGAAGGAATGACAGGTTCGAACAGGTGTTGTCCGGGGTGCGCACACCCGGGCACACCTGTTTTTCTGCCTGCCGCCGAGCCATGACCGCCAACCAGGATGGGACACCCGCTGAAAAACCTGCCACGGTCCTGCCGGTGGGAGGCTGGATCCTGCTGGTCTGCCTTGGCGCGCTGATCCTCGGTGCGTTCTTTTCCCTGGACAGCCGGGGTGCCTCACCCCTATCCCGGCAGACCGCCCCCCCGCCCAGCGCCACAGCCGGGCAGGCATCCACCCCCACCCCGCTTGACACACCCACACCAGCCATCAGCCGGACGCCCACCAACCCGGGCGGCATTGGAGCGCTCGCCGCCTGGGATCTGTATTACGACTGGGGCTGTGACGGGGATCCTGACGGACCAGCGCGCCTGGTGCTCAACGATAATTCCACGTTCACGCTGCTGGAACAGAATGGCAGCACAGCCTACGGCGTCTGGTTGATGTACGCCGGCACGCTGGATTTCATCTTCAACGATCCCCCTTTTGCGCATTACCTCAGCACGCAAGCCACTGATTCCAGCATGGAAGGCAGCATGGAGAACACAGCCGGTTCCAGCGGCTGCTGGTACGCGCAGCCACCGGAGGTCACCGACCCCGGGGAGGGCGTGCGTGGGGATTGGTTGTTCTTCTACGACTGGGCGTGCAGCGGGGATTTTAGCGGACCGCTGGCAATCACATTTTTCGACGACCATACCTTCCAACTGGTCGAAGGGGGCAGCCTGCTGAGCGGCAGTTGGGAGTCGGCGGGTGAGCAGGTCGAGTTCCTTTTTGCAGACGCACCGCATGCCCGCTACAGCGGCACGATCGACTTCTCCCTGACCTACCTGCAAGGCAGCATGACGATGGATGATGGGAACACCGGCTGCTGGTATGCCCGGAAATGATCCCCCACTGCCGGCGCGGGCAGGTTGACGTTCGGGCATGTCCCCCTCACCCCAGGAACAAAGGCGGGTGCCAGCGCCCCACGAACAAGAGCGGGTGCCAGCCTATCATTTCTGTAGGGGCGGGAGCAGAACCTGGAGGGCAGTTGCCTATTTCTTTTTTGTCGGTAACTCCTTATAATAGCCCTATATCCTACGGAGGTAAACATGACAGAAATGAATGAACCCATCGGAATGCCTGAACCACCCCCGCCCGCCAAGAAAGCGACCCCCTGGAAGGTCATCATCCCTGTTGCGATCGTCGTCATCCTGTGCTGCATCTGCCTGGTTGTCGTCGGCGTGCTGTACTACATGGGCACGCAGGGCAACGGTCCATTAGCCACACTGGTGACGACCACCGGCACTACGGATATCACCGGCACCTGGGACCTGTACTACGACTGGGGCTGCGACGGAGTCTATTCCGGACCCGCCGAGCTCAACTTCCATGCCGACAACAACTTCACCCTGACCGAGTATTCGGATTCGCTCTTCGGCACCTGGACAATCGCCGGTACAAGGGTCGAGTTCATATTCGACGATTACCCCAACTCGCACTATACCGGCACGCTGGACAGCACGGGTGATTACATCGATGGCACCATGGATAACCTCGATAACATGACCGGATGCTGGTACGCAGAACGCTAAACTGTAACGCACTCCATACCGGCAGGTCGCAAGGAATTACCGAATGACCCAATTGATCGGTCAGTCTCTCGGGCGATATCACGTCCTTGAACAACTGGGTGAAGGCGGCATGGCGACCGTCTATAAAGCCTACGATACCCGCCTGGAGCGGGACGTGGCGCTCAAGGTCATCCGCCGCAATGCCTTCCCCGAAGATCAACTGGACCATATCCTGAAGCGCTTCGAGCGGGAAGCCAAAGCCCTGGCGCGCCTTTCACACCCCAACATCGTCGGCATCATGGATTACGGGGATCATGAAGGCGCGCCCTACCTGGTGATGGAATACCTGCCCGGAGGCACGCTCAAACAGCGGCTGGGGAAACCCATGCCCTGGCAGGAAGCGGTGCGCATCCTCATACCGATCGCCGAGGCGCTGGGTTTCGCCCACGAACACAGCATCGTCCACCGTGATGTCAAGCCCTCCAACATCCTGTTGACCGAGAAGGGTCAGCCCATGCTCTCCGACTTTGGCATCGCCAAGATCCTGGAGGGCGCGGATAATCAATCGCTGACCACCACCGGTCTGGGTGTCGGCACGCCGGAATACATGGCGCCGGAACAATGGACCGGGCAGGCTGGAACGCTGTCTGACCTCTATTCGCTGGGGGTGCTGCTCTACGAAATGGTCACGGGTCGCAAACCTTATACCGCCGATACGCCCGCTGCCATCCTGCTCAAGCAGACCAGTGAGCCGCTGCCGCGCCCGAGCCTGTATGCACGCGACCTGCCGGATGGAATTGAAAAGATCCTCCTGAAAGCCCTGGCAAAGAAGCCGGAAGACCGCTATGAGACCATGGCGGCGTTCGCCGCCGCCATGGAAAACCTGCTTGCCACCACGGTTCAGAGCGTCAAGCCGCTGGAGCAGGCGCAAGGATACCCCGCCCGCGCGGCTGGCGCCGCTGCCACTCCGCCGCCGGCGCGCTGGACGCCGCCCCCCTCAGGCGCGCCCGCCAAACCGGCAGGCAAAGCCGGGGGCAGCAAGATCATCATCCCCGGGGTCATCCTGGGAGTCGTGGCATGCCTGTGCCTGGGCGTCGCGGCGGTGCTGGTCTACATGGGCACGCAGGGCAACGGTCCGCTTGCCATGCTGGCGACGGATACCCCCACGCGCACCCCCACCCGCACCGCCACCCGCACCAACACCCCCAGCCCCACCCCGGAAGTGAGCATCCTGGGCACATGGACGCTGTATTACGACTGGGATTGTGACGGTGAAGATGGCAGTACGGACATCACCTTCTATGATGATTTCACCTTCAGCATCGGCGGCGAGGTCCTCGGCACCTGGTACACCTCGGGTGATTACGTCGAGTTCATCTTTGATGAACTCCCGAGTTCCGACTACATCGGCACTCTGTACAGCGACGGCACCTACATGGACGGCAGCATGGACAACCAGGATGGCGACAGCGGGTGCTGGTATGCTGTCCCGTCGGAATACTCCTATTCCGCCGCCGAAGGTTCCTGGGACCTCTACTATGACTGGGGCTGTGATGGCGAGTACGCCGGTCCGGTAACGATGACCTTCTACAGCGATTACAGTTTTATCATCGAGGAGGAATCATCCTACGGCACCTGGTACTTGTATGACGATTTTCTCGAATTCATATTCGATGAATCGCCCTATTCCTACTACATCAGTTCGTACTACTCGGATGCATACGCGGAAGGGACGATGAGCAATGACGAGGGGAATTCGGGCTGCTGGTATGCGGCTCGTTAAGCATCCATGACCGGTAAGTCTGCAACGTGAACTCCGGGCGGCGTGGGAATCCAGACCCGCCGCCCTTGCTTATCCATGACCAAGACCCTGTTGGTGAATGTCATCCTGTTCAGCCTGCGCGAGGAAAGCCTGCAGGTGCTGGTGTCCGTCTCCGGCGGCGCCCCTGCCCTGCCTGCGCTCACCCCGGGTGAGGCCGGATCGCTCGAGGACGCTGCCGACCAGCTCATTGCCGGGCTGATCGACCGGCGTGAATCCTACCTGGAGCAGCTCTATACTTACGGGGAAGCCGGCGGGACCGTGCGGGTGGTCTATTTTGCACTCGTCCCGGGGGAGGCGCTGCTGCGGCGCGCCGGCGAGACCCGCTGGCATGCCGCGGAGCAGGCGGCGCTGCCGCGCGCCGAATCCGACATGCTGGCGTATGCCCTGCGCCGCCTGCGCTACAAACTTGAATACAGCGCGGTCGGGTTCCTGCTCCTGCCCGGGGAATTCACCCTGCCCGAACTGCAGCACACCTACGAGTTGATCCTGGGCGAAAGGCTGGACAAGCGCAACTTCAGGCGGCGCATCCTGCAAGCCCGGATCATCGAGCAGACACCCTTCCTGCGCAGCGGCGAGGGGCGCCCGGCGCGCCTGTACCGCTACCGCCCGGACGCGGTGGCAGAGGTAAAAGCACGCCGTCTGTTCCCCTGAACACCCGCAGCGATTTAATGTACAATGGGGACGTTACCCGATCCGACCCATCCCCCAGAGACCATGGCAACCACCTCACCCACACAAACCTTCCGTCCCTTACGGCGCGGCTACCAGGTCGTGCAGGGAGGCATTTACCTGCTCATCAGCGTTGCCTGCATCTACCAGTCGGCGCTGCGCTACGGCGTGCAGGTGGACAAGTTCTGGAATTCCTGGTGGTTCTTTGCCCTGCTCAGCCTGGCGTTTCTCTACCTGACGGTGGAGGCTTTCTACAAGATCTTTCTCACCCGGCTGGTCTTCACCCCGGATGAGGTCATCCAGTACGATTTTCCGAAGACCACCCACACGCCCTGGAGCGACATCCAGCGCATTGGTGAGATCAGTTTCAAGGGCAAGAAGCAGGATTTTGGATTGACGCTGAAAGACGCGGCACTGGAGAAGGACGGCATCCTGGCGATGCCGTTCATCCCGCTCACCCCCTACTTCAGCAATTGGAATGAGAGCCCGCTCAAGCAGTGGCTGAAGGAACGCAAGCCCCACTTGCTTAAATAAAACCGCAGCATAAAGGAAACGCATGGCAGAAAAATCCGGTTTGCGCGCCCTGCCCAGGAATGTCTGGGTGGTGACCGCCACGTCCCTGCTCACCGATGTCTCGTCGGAGATGCTTGTCTATCTCGTCCCGTTGTTCCTCGCCAACGTGCTCAAGACCGGGACGGCAGTCATCGGTCTGATCGACGGCATCGCCGAGACGACCGCCAGCCTGATGAAGATCTACTCCGGTTGGCTTTCCGACCGGATGGGCAAGCGCAAATGGCTGACCGTGTTCGGCTACGGGCTTTCGACGCTCGCCAAGCCTTTCCTCTACTTCGCCAGCACCTGGGGCTGGGTGCTGGGCGTGCGTTTCGCCGACCGGTTGGGCAAGGGCATCCGCACGGCGCCGCGTGATGCCCTGGTGGCAGGATCGACAGACGAGAAACAACTCGGGCTGGCGTTCGGCGTCCACCGCGCCGGCGATACCGCCGGGGCATTCATCGGCATCCTGATCGCGGCGCTGATTATCTGGTTCACGCAGGCAGAGGCGGACCTGCTGGCGTCGAATACCTTTAAACTGGTCATCCTTGCCAGCATCATCCCGGCGGTGCTGGGGGTGCTGGTGCTGGCGCTCGGAGCAAAGGACGTAGCCGCGCCGGGCAGAGCCGCCGCCCCCGGGTTCAGCCTGCGGAAGATGGACAGGCGCTTTAAATTGTTCCTGCTGGTGGTGGTGTTGTTCACCCTGGGCAACTCGTCCGACTCGTTCATCATCCTGCGCGCCCAGGAGCGCGGCTTGAACCTGATCCATATCATGGGCATGTTGATGACCTTCACGCTGATCTACTCCGTGCTCTCGGGTCCGCTCGGGGCGCTCTCCGACCGCATCGGGCGGCGCAAGTTGATCATCGCCGGGTGGATCGCCTACGGGCTGGTCTACCTGGGTTTTGCCCTTGCAACGCGCGGCTGGCAGATCTGGGTGCTCTTCGGTCTGTACGGGATCTATTACGCCGCCACGGAAGGCATCGCCCGGGCGCTGATCGCCGACCTGGTGCCGGATGAACTGCGCGGCACCGCCTACGGATCGTTCAACGCCGCGGTGGGCATCATGGCATTCCCCGCCTCGGCGATCGCGGGTGTGCTGTGGCAGGGCGCCTTCGGTTGGGGCGGGTTCGGTCCCGCCGCGCCGTTCTTATTCGGCGCGGGCATGGCGCTGCTGGCGGGCATCCTGTTCTGGCGCCTGGTGCGCGCCTGAGCGCATCCGGCTCCCCGGTCATTTCCCCTCGATCCAGATCGTGAACTCCCCCTGCCCGCTGACGCTCACCAGCGCGAGCGGAAAAGGCAGGTAATGCCCGGGCGGGTAATCCTGGTCGGGGTCCTCCGGCAGGTGCAGGAATGCCTGCGAATCGCTGAAAGTACGGGCGTCGAGGTCCAGCGTGGCGCGCAAGTCCACCTGCTGCGACCCGGGCACGCCCCAGGTGAACCCCCCGGGCGCGGACAGGGACTGGAAATGCACCGGGCGGGTCAGGAACACCAGCGCATCGGCGACCACCGGTATGTGTACGGATAACGGCTCGGGCGAGCGGTAGCGGATCTCCACGCCCGATCCGGTCAGGCGGAATTCCTTGCTGCGCCCGGCGCCCGTCAGCGTGAGCACGTCCCCCGTGATGGAATAAGCGTAGTCTTCAAAAGTGTCACTCGAATCGCAGGCGCCCATCCAAGCGCCCGGGTCGGCGGCATCGCCGCGGTCAAAGCGCCATTGCGAGGCGTCACTCAGCCCGAGGGTGAACTGGCTGGAAGGCGCCACCAGTTGGACCACGCCGCCTGCCTGGCGGATGAACAGGTGTGTCAGGCGGGCGCCGTCCAGCTCGATGACCGCCAGCGCCGCCGGGCTGGCAAGCAGGCATTCCGACATGCCGTCCTTATCGAGGTCGCGGCTGCAATCTGCCAGGCTGGACGGATGCTGTGCCCAATCCGCAGCCGCGAGCAGAGTTCCAACCTGCCCAGCATGCAGCGCCCGCAGCGACTCGAGCGCAGGGTCGGCGCCGGGCAGATGCAGCATGAACCAGGTCATCCAGGCGGAGCGGGTCGGGGTGTTATCCGGCGCCAGGCGCAGGGCATCCAGCCAGGCATCCTGCACGGCGGGGGCTGGCATGGGGGCTGCCTCGGACGGCACAGCCGGGAAGGTTTGCAGGTCATAGCCATCCAGCACCCGGATCCAGGGATGAGCAGCCAGCCAGGCAAAGGCGGGGCGTGCCGAGTCGGCTGCGCCCCAGGTGGAGACGGGCAGGCTGCCGCCCAGGACCACCAGCGCGCCGGGGTGCGGGGAAAAAGCCGCCGCCAGCAGCTGGCGGCGCACATCCAGGCTGGGACCGTCCGCACTGACCTGCCCGGGCGCAACGAGCGGAACCGGCAGCAGGCGCACGCCCGCCTCCACGCGCAGGCGGGTGTCATCCGGCAGGGGCATGAATTGGAAGGCATAACCGGGCTGGAGATGACCCGCCGGTGCGTAAGCGAAGGGGCTGCCCGGCAAGCCAAAATCAAGGCCGGCCTGGCGGCTGGCGGCAAGCGCCTCCGCCTGCGGTTGGCTGAAGGCAGCCTCGGGCAGGATGAGCAGTCCCTGCTGCGCCAGGTGCCGCACCTGTTCCAGCGCGCCGGGGATGGTGCCCAGCGCAGCCAGGCTGAAGGGTGTCTTCAGGTCCAGCAGGGCGATGGACAGGTCGTAGCGCTGCGCGGCGGCAAGCAGGTGCGCCAGCCCGTGGCGCCCACCCACCGGACCGGTATGCGCCCCGTCCCAGCGGCGCAATGCTTGGGCGGGCGTGAAGGCAGGGAAGGCATCATAGAACGCCAGCAGCAGGTTGGCGCGCGCCGTGGGCGGCAGGGCGTCCGAGCGCACCGCTTCGGTCTGGTCTGCCCGGGCGGATTGACCGGGGAAACTGGTGAAGACCTGCAGGGTGATGGGCTGCTCCACCAGGCGGCGGTTGAAGTGCAGGACGATCGTATCCAGGTATGGGTCGCGCTCCACCCGGGCGCGCAGGGCGGGGTTGGAGGAAGTGACCGTCTTCCTGCCGCGCGCCGGGATGCGGACGGTGATCTCATCGTCCGGGGTAAGCAGGACGAAGAGCAGGTCGAAGTTCTGCACGGCGGGCAGGTCGAGCAGGTCGAGACGCACCTGCAGGTCTGAGCCGCGCAGGCGGGCGTAGAGCGCCAGGATCTCGACCTGGGCGGCGGGGGCATCCAGCGGGTCGAGCAAGAGCAGGTCCTCGACCGTCCAGGCGCGCGGCAGGGCGGCGGGCTGGCAGGCGGTCGCCAGAAGAAGCAGGACCAGCAGGGTCAGCAGCAGGCGTGTGCGGGTCATGGGACGGGATGATTATAAAGCATGCCTCAGCCATGCCGCAGGCGGTTAAAACGAACGATCCGGGCACGCCTGGGCGCACCCGGATCGCAGGACATCAACCAGGCGCCCGGTCAGGGCGTATAGACGAAGGTGCGCATGTCCGAATAGGTGCTGTTGCCGTTGTCGTCGATCGCCCAGATCCACCATTTGACCGTGGAACCGGCGGGCGGGTTGCCGAAGGACAGGTCGCCTTCCCACAAACCGCTGGAGGAATTGTACGCCAGGTGCTCATAAGTGCCATCCACAATCACGGTGCCCTCGGGGTCGATGACCTTGTACTGCACCTTGACATACTGCAGACCCTGGGCATCGCTGGCATCCACGGCGATGTGCACCGGGAAGGCGCTGACCACATCACCAGGACCGGAGATGCTGTTGAAAACAGTCTTGGTGTCCTCCTCCGAACCACCGGAGGGGCAGCCGGGCGAGACGAAACTGAAGATGGTGGCATCGTGGGTGTAGGCGCCGTCGTAGATGGCGAAGCGCCAGTAGATCGTCTTGCCTGCCGGCATGCCGTCCAGGGATACACCCGCGGCGTACTGCGAACCGCCCTGGTGGCTGAGGATGTAGTGCGGGTCGGAATATCCGTCGGGCACAGGGTCGGTCGAGAAGATGACCTTGACCATGGCGCCATCGGGCGGGTTGGTCTCGACCGAGAAGTAGACATTGCAGGTGGAGATGTTCCCGGTGGGACCGGAACGGTTGGAGAAAGTGATGTCTCCGCCCGGGGTCGGGATGGTGGACTGCGGCTTGGTGAAGGTGAAGTGCCCGCTGGTGCAGATGACGTTCAGGCTGCTGTTCTTGACCGTGATCCACCATTCATATTCGCCGCCTTCCGGCAGGGAACCCATGTAGCGCAGGTGATAGGGGGTCATGGCGATCAGCGAGGCGGTGGAGCCGCCGGGCGACTTGAAGTTGATCAGGTACTTGTACGCCTGGGGATGGGCGCTCCAGGTGAACTCCTCGGGACCATCGGCATCCAGTTCAGCGCCGTCGGCGGGGCTCAGCAGGGTGACGCAGCCGCTGCCATCCGGGGTGGGCACGGGCGAGCCGGGCTTGGAGAAGGTGCGCGGCGCGGAGGCGCACATCGGCCTGATGCTGGCATCGTAGGCGGTGACATACCAGGCATACGCACCCGCCAGCGGCAGGTCTTCCGCCGGCAGGGTGTAGCTGTTGGTGAAGACGATCTTGTTCCATTCCGTCCCGTCTGGCGCGGTGATGGTGACCACGTACTTGTAGCGCCCGGGCAGTTCGGTCCACGAGAAGGTTAACGGACCGGTCTCGGGCAGTTCAGCCGCTTCGTCGGGGGCGGTCAATTGGAAGCATTCGCTCTCCGGCGGATAGACACTCTCCGGCTTGCTGAATGTCCAGGTGGCGCTGGTGCAGATCGGGCGGATGCCGGCATCGTAGGCGGTGACATACCAGGCATACTCGCCTGCCAGCGGCAGTTCGAGCGCATCCACCTGGATGGAACTGCGGAAGGCGATGAAGGACTTCTCCGCCGCATTGGGCTTGATGACCGTCAGAATGTACTTGTAGACCCCGGGCTGGTCATTCCAGTCGAACTGGACCAAGCCCTCGGCGGATACTTCCGCGCCCTGCCCGGGCAGTCCCAGGTCAAAGCAGGAACCGAGCGGGGTGGGCGTCAGGGTGGCTTCCAGCGGGGGGAGGGCGGAGGCGGTGGCGATCAGGTCGTTCATGACCGCTTCGGCTTCGGGGTTCTTCGCCAGGAAGGCGTCGATCTCCTGCTGGCTGAGGTAACGCAGCTGCGGCGGAGGCGGCGGGATGTTCCCTTCCGGGTCGAAAGCGTAGAGCGTGGCGCCTTCGCCTGCCAGCATCTCCAGATTGCCGGTGCCGTTACCTGCCTGGCACCAGCCTTCAAGACAGGTCACCCAGACATCGGCGGTGACCGGGTCCATCCAGATGGACATGTAGGAGCCGCGCACCGAGGCGGTGCCGGAGATGGTCTCCACCTCCACGCTGCCGCCATCCAGGATGATCCAGACCTGCCCGGCTTCGAGCACCAGGCGGGTCAGCAGGCTGCCGGATTGCTCAGCGTTCGATTCAAGCGTGAAGAGGCTGTCGGGCGCAACGCGCAGGATGGTGCCGGTGGCAAGGTCGAGGCGTGCGCTGCCATCCGAGCCGGTGCGCACCTGCCCTCCGACCTGCAGGATGTCACCCGGCGAGGCGGGGGTGAAGACCACCTGGTCGGGATTGCGCAGTTCCACGGTGCCCTGGACCTCGTCCAGGGTGGCGGTATCCGCCAGCGAGACGCCGCCAGGCAGGAGGGTGCCGCCGCAGGCGGCGAGCATCAGCGAGAGGGCAACTGCCAATGCCAGCAAGGGGAGACTCCACTTTTTCATGCGATAACTCCTGAATAAGAAATGTAGTGTAATGAAAAAAGGCACAATCGTTCCACCCTATTGTACAGTTGCCCCCTCGCGGCGCAGGCAGGACTTAAGGACTACCCCGCCTGACAGTTCTGTAAGGGCGGCGAGGCGCTCAGGGCAGGTTTTCCAGGGTCAGGCGGTACGCCACCGAGCGCAGCCCCTCACCGGGCTGGACAGACAGGCGCAGCTGGTACGCCACGCCCGGGGTGAGCAGCAGCGACTGCTCCGAGTCGCCGCAGGCGAGCGCGCCCCAATCGGCGAGCGGGATGCCGCCCTGCCACAACTCGATCAGCAGACCGGCGCTGCCCTGGCAACTTAGGCTGATCCGCAGGCGCGCCTGGGCTCCCGGCAGGCTGGCGAAGGGGGTGAACTCCACCAAGTCGGCGGCATCCCCGTCAGGCGCGGAGACCTGGCTGGAATACGTGAAGGTGCGCGTGCCGCCGGAGGCGAAGATGATCGATACCGCCGGGCTGGCGGAGGAATCGTCGTCCTCGGGCGCCGGGGCAGGGGCCGGCGTGAGGGTCGCGGCTGGCAAATCCCCGCCGGGCGTGCCGGTGCTGAGCGGCTGACCGAAATCATCCAGCACGGGCAGGTCTTCCGACATGCTGGTGAGGATGTACTGCGCCGTGACCCAGCCGCGCCCACCGGGTCCGGCGGGGTATTCGATCTGGAACCAGGCTCCGGTGGTATTGCGGGCGGTCAGCACCACGATCGTGCCCGTCTCGAGCAGACCCAGGCTCTCAAAACTTTTGGCGGGTCCCGAGCGGACGTTGAGGCGCTGCAGGACGCTGCCGGTGGGACCATCGGGCAGGGGGGTGGCTTCACCCGGCACCTCGGAGCCCTCCGGCAGGCGCACGTAGGCGGCTGCCACCCAACCGAAGCCATCCCCGGCGGGCGGGTAGAGGATGCGGTACCAGAGTCCATCGCCGC
>JBFYSG010000219.1:0-3900 GCA_041301835.1 Chloroflexota bacterium
GTGGATGCGCCCCACACCGGCATCCTCCAGCAGGGTGCGCAGGACGGATTCGGCATCCGGCTCGCCGTGGACCAGGAAGATGTCCCTGGCGCACCCTTTGACATGGCGGGCATAGTTCACCAGCATATCCTGCCCGGCATGGGCGGAGAGCCCGCCGATTTTGACGACCTTGGCACGCACCGGGTACTCCTCGCCGAAGATGCGCACCACCGGGGCGCGCTCCGCCAGGCGCCTGCCCAGCGTGTCCGGCGCCTGCCAGGAGACGATCAGGATGGTATTGCGCGCATCCCCGATGTTGTTCTTGAGATGGTGCAGGATGCGCCCGGTCTCCGCCATGCCTGAGGCGGAGATGACGATGAAAGGTCCCTTTTTCTCATTGATGGCTTTGGATTCATCCACCGAGGCGACATAGGAAAGACCGGGGAAGTTCAGCGCCGGATGGCGTTCCTCGCGGATGAAGGTTTGCGTCTCGCTGTCGTAACATTCGGGGTGCTTGATGAAGACCTGCGAGGCGCGCACCGCCAGCGGGCTGTCCACATACACCGGGATGGGGGGGATGAACTTCTCGCTGATCAACTGGTTGAGCGTGAAGACCAGGTCCTGGGTGCGCCCGACGGCAAAGGCAGGGATGATGATCTTGCCGCCGCCGGCGATGGTGCGCTTGACGACCTCGGCGAACTTGCGGTGGGAGATCTCCGGGTCATCATGGCGCGTATCGCCGTAGGTGCATTCCATCATCAGGGTATCCACATCGTACGGCATGACCGGGTCGCGCACGATCGGCAAGCCGGGACGCCCGATATCGCCGGAGAACCACAGGCGCTGCTTGTGTCCGCCTTCCTGCACCTCGATGCGCATGGCGGCGGAACCCAGTATGTGACCGGCTTCCACGAATTCAACGGTCACACCCGGGGCGGCTTCAAAAGGCAGGTTGTAGTCCACCGGGCGCAGGAGCGGGGTGACCTCGGCGGCATCCTGCTGGGTGTAGAGCGGTTCTGCCGGCGGCTCGCCGCGCTTCTTGCGGCGCTTGTTGATGAACTCGATATCCGCTTCCTGGATGTGACCCGAATCCAGCAGCATGATCTCCGCCAGGCTGACGGTGGCACGCGTGGCATAGATCGGTCCTGCATACCCCTGCTTGACCAGGTTGGGCAGGTTGCCGCTGTGGTCGATGTGGGCATGCGAGAGCAGGACGGCGTCCACGCTGGTGGGGGCAAAGCGGAAGGAGCGGTTGCGCTCGTAGGTATCGGCGCGGTGCCCCTGGAACAAACCGCATTCCAGCAGCACCTTCGAGCCGTTGGCTTCCAGCAAGTACTGCGATCCTGTGACCGTGCGGGCGGCACCGTTGAAAGTGATGCGCATGCTGTCTCTCCTTGCACCTGCTAGCGGATGACCTTCAGGATCTGCTCGCCGAATTGCTCCAGGCGCCAGGGTGAATCGGGCATCAATTCTGCCAGCTGCTCCAGTGTGCGCGGATCCGTCTCGGCGATGCTCTGCATCCAACTCTTGGGCAGGATGATATCCGATTCCATGTGCAGTTTCTGACCCTGCTCCTTGCGCCACTGGCTGAGCAGGTTGGCGCGGTTGAGCACTGCCTGCCTGGGGCGCGCCTGGCGCGTGAGCGTGAGCGGCGGGCAGGCTTGCCCGCGCCGCACCGCCTGCAGGACGCCGGCTCCGAACTGCCGGCGCTGAGTTTCGGTCAGGATGGCTTCCAGGTCTTTTAACCTCTCGGGTTGGGCAGCCGCAATGGCGGCAAGACGGCGGTCATCCAGCACTTTGAACACCGGGCGGGCGCGCTGTTCGGCAACCTGGTCGCGCCAGTCGCATAGTTCCTTCAGGATCGCCAGCTGCGATCCAGCCATCTTCTGTATGCCGCTCATCCGCTGCCAGGAGGGCAGGCTGACCCTGCCGTTGCCGTTCAGTTTTGCCATGCGCACGAATTCCTCGCGCGCCAGTTCCCAGCGCCCGGCGGCTTTCAATTCCTTCTGCAGTACGTCGCGTAGGGCAACCAGGTAGTGGGTGTCCAGCCGGGCATAGTTGAGCATTTCCGGGGTGAGCGGGCGGTACGCCCAGTCCGCCTTCTGGTAGCGCTTGTCCACCTGCAGGTTGAATTTCAAAGCGAGCATGGCATCCAGCCCGACCTGCTTGTAGCCCAGGATGCGGGCGGATTGCATGGTGTCGAAGATGTTGCGCAGTTCGAAATTGAAATCGCGCTTCAGTCCGATCAGGTCGTATTCCACGGCATGGAATACTTTTTCAATTTTGGGATTGGCAAAGATGGGAGCCAGCAGATGGAGGTCTTTCAGGTCGAGCGGGTCGAGCAGGTAATCCTTCCGGCGGGTGGAAAATTGGATGAGGCAGACCTGTTCGTGGAAGGCATGCAGGGAATTGGATTCGGTATCCACTGCCAGGCGCGGCTGGGAACGCAGGTCACGGACCATGCGCTCGAGTGCGGCAGGTTGGTCCACCCAGACCGGAGGGGCGAGCGGGGCTGGCATGCCCTGATTATAATGCCGATGCAGGCGGGGGACGCGCAAAGCGCCCAGGCTGGAGATGCTCAGGTCAGCAGGAATTCGAGCGGCATGTGCACGCGCTCGCGCCAGGCGCCCTCATTGTGGGTGGCGCCTTCGAACTTGAGCGACATCAGGTCCACATCCGGGGTGTAGCCGCGCTCTTGCAGGAGGACATCCATCCGTTCCTGGAAGGGGGCGTAGTCGGCATCCAGCCCCTCGGTGCCGTGGTCGAAGTACAGGCGGTGTTGACCGGGTGGAGGCAGCTGGGAGCCGATCCCTTCCACCATCGGCATGCCGCCGATGGTCCAGTGGGTGGAAAGGCAGGCGGCTCCGGCAAAGATATGCGGGAACTCGCACAGGGCAAAGGCGGAGATCAGCCCGCCCATGCTGGAGCCCATGATGAACGTATGCGGTTGGTCGGGCAGGGTGGGGTAATGGCTGTCAATGAAGGGTTTCAATTCGGCGACGATGAACCGCAGGTACAGTTCACCGAGCGGGTCGCCCTTCTCGCGGGCGGTGAACTGGTCCAGCAGATGCCGGGCGGTAGGATTCTTCATCGGGCGCAGGGGCATGTACTCGCGCTGGCGCTGGGCGTTGTTCCAGACGGCAACGACGATCGCGCCGCGCGAGCGGGTGGTGTGCACCAGGCGGGTGATGGCTTCGTCCACCCCCCAGTCCACTTTCCCGTAGGCATGCGCAGGGTCAAACAGGTTCTGCCCATCCTGCATGTAGAGCACGGGCAGGCATTCACCCGGGATGATCGTGCCGGGCACCCAGACATCCACCTGGTGTGGGGCGATGAGGTCGGAGGCGAAGTTCTTGTGGTGTTTGATCATGAGTATCCAGCCGAGGGGTTGAATTTTTCCATCACCAGCGCCTCGCCGCCGTCGTTGTAATAATTCTTCCAGGTGTCGACGTGGGTATAGCCCTCGGTTTCATAGAGATGGATGGCTTCCACGTTTTCCTGGCGCACGCACAAGCGCAGGATCGAGGTGTTCATGCGGCTTTCGCATTCCAGCAGCAGCAGGCGGGCGATCCCCTGGCGGCGGTATTCCGGCAGGACGCCCAGGGTGGCGATCCAGCCCATGCCGGCATCGCGGCGCGGGTCGCCGGCAATGAAACCGACCATCTGCCCATCCACTTCAGCCTTGAGGCGGATGACATCCGGGAAGGTGAGCACCGCCAGCAGGTCGAGCAGGGGCCAGGCATCCTTGGGGAAGCAGGCTTGCTCAACGCGCCGCAGGGCAGACAGGTCGCGCAGGGAGGCAGGCAGTATTTCCACGTGAACACACTCGGATAGCAAGAGGTCTCCCGCATCAGCGGGAGAACTCCATTTTACCCTGTTCCAGATGAACCCAGCGGGTTACTTTTCCATGCCCTTGACGAA
>JBFYSG010000222.1:0-3293 GCA_041301835.1 Chloroflexota bacterium
TTCGAGGAAATTACTGGGTATACTCCGGAAGACTACATCGTTCACGGCGGGTGGCGTGCCGCCCTGCACTCCGATGACCTGGCACAGGACGAGCGCGACCTGGAGAACCTGAACCTTAACCAGCCGGTCGTTACAGAGATCCGCACCATTACGAAGGACGGCAGGGTGGTGTGGGTGCGCGTCTCTGCTCAACCGGTGGTGGATGAACACAGCGGGGAATTAACCGGTATCTACGGTGCGGTGCAGGATATCACCGGGCGCAAGCAGGCAGAGCAGGTCCTTCAACAATACAACGAGCGGCTTGAAAAGGAAGTGGAGGCGCGCACGCGCGACCTGCAGGATGCCCAGGAAGCGCTCGTGCGCCAGGAGAAACTGGCAACACTTGGGCAGCTGGCAGGCGGCGTGGGGCACGAGCTGCGCAACCCGCTCTCGGCGATCAATAATGCCGTCTATTATCTGAAACTCATCCAGCCTGAAGCAGATGAGAAAGTGCTTGATTACCTGGCGATGATCGAAAACGAGATCAAGACGGCTGTAGCCATCATCAATGACCTGTTGGAGTTTTCGCTCCTGAAAACAACCCTGAAAGAGACCGTCCCGGCAGCCGAACTCGTGCAGAGTGTGCTCGAGCGCTTCCCGCCGACGGAGGGCGTGCAGGTCACCCGGGAGATCCCCGCCGGGGTGCCGCCCCTGGCGGCTGACCGCCGCCATATGGAGCAGGTGCTGGGCAACCTGGTGGTCAACGCCTACCAGGCGATGCCGGAGGGCGGCAGGCTGGTGATCTCCGTCCGGCAAGCCGGGAAGACGCTCGTCCTGACCGTCAAGGACAGCGGCACGGGCATCAGCGCGGAGAACATTAAGAAGATATTCGAGCCGCTCTTCACCACCAAGCCCAAGGGCATCGGTCTGGGACTGGCGGTGAGCAAAAAGATGGTGGAAGCGAACGGCGGCAGTATCGAAGTGCAGAGCCAGCCCGGGGAAGGGACTACCTTCCAGGTGCACCTGCCGATCAAGCCGGAGGAGGAGAAGTGACCACGAAGATGATCCTGTACTTCGGCTTGCTGCTGGCGACCCTGCTCATCACCGCCTTGCTCGCCTGGCAGGCGTGGAAACAGCGCGGCGTGGCAGGCAGCCGCCATTATTTCTGGCTGGCGCTGGCGATGAGCGCCGCCGCCCTGGGAGAGATCCTTTCGGTCCTCAGCCCCAGCGAGGCGTTGGCATCCTTCTGGTTCAAAGCCCGCTTCCTGCCATTTGCGGTCATCCCGCCGCTCTGGCTGCTGTTCGTGCTCAAATACAGCGGGCGCAAAGACCTTGTGCCCCGGGGATTCGAGATCGGCTTGATGATCGTCCCGTTCGTCACCCAGGTCATGGTCTGGACCGGCAGCCTGCATACCCTGTGGGTGCAACAGGATGTCGGCTTCCAGCAGGTGGGTCCCTTCTGGCTGGCGGACATCTCCCGCCGGATCCCCGGCATCTGGTACCTGGTGCACATCTTCTATGGGCAATTGCTCCTGCTGGCAGGCTCCGTGCTGCTGCTGCGGACAGCCTGGTACACGGCGCGGCGTTTCCGCCTGCAGGCGGCTTTGCTGGCTGCCTCTGCCCTCGTGCCGGTGATCGTCAACGTGGTGGTCACTTTAAACATCCTGCCGCCGGATGCGATCAACCCCACCATGCCGAGTTTCGCCCTGGCGGCTCTGCTGGTGGCGGCTGCCATCTTCCGCTTTGACTTCCTAAAAAGAACCCCGCAGCAGGTCGGAGAACCCGACACGCAGGCAGAGGTGGAAGATAAACGCTCACAAGCCTGGTTCCTGCTCATCTTCATCCTGCTGCTGGTGGGCTTATCCGCGGCTGGTTTCGTCTCCTATCAGGAGTATGCCACCCAGTTCCGCAGTCAGTTGGATGAAAAAATAACTGCCATCGCCGCCCTGAAAACGGACGGGCTGGTTTCATGGCACAGGGAGCGCATGGCAGATGCGCAGATACTGCGGCAGAGTCTGGCTTTCTCCGCCCTGGTTGGGCGCCTCCTGAACGATCCGGCGGACGGAGAGGCAGCCGCCCAGGTGCAAACCTGGCTGGATGGTCTCTGCACGTCCTACGACTACAGACAGGTCGGTCTCCTGGATACCTCCGGCGTGTCTGTATTGGCATCTCCTCCCAATGCCATCTTTGACCCGCACCTGATGGCGTACATCCCGGACAGCCTGCAAACCGGGCAGGTGGTGTTCGTGGATTTTCACCTACACGAAGCCGACCAGACGATCCATTTGAGCATCCTGGTGCCCATTTATGCGGACCTGGAGATCGATCGACCCCTGGGCATCGTGGTCATGGATATAGACCCTGCCACCTACCTGTATCCATACCTGGCGCAATGGCCCGGTGTCAGCCAGACCGCTGAATCCCTGCTGGTGCGCCGGGAGGGCAGCGAGGTGCTGTACCTCAACCCGCTGCACTTCGACCCGCAGGCTGCGCTCACCCTGCGCTTCCAACTGGCAGATACCGATATCCTGGCAGTGAAAGCCGCGCTGGGTGAGACCGGTGTGCGGGAAGGCAGCGACTACCGGGGGGTGCGTGTGACCGGTCATGTCGGCGCGGTGCCGGGCACGCCCTGGTTCCTGATCACCCGCCAGGATACGGATGAGGTCTTATTGCCGATACACCAGCGACTGTGGCAGACCATCATCTTTTTCGCCAGCCTCATCGCCGCCTCGGGAGCCGGCTTGACCCTGCTGTGGAGGCAGCAGCGCCTGCGGCATTACCGCGAGCGCCTGCTGGCAGCCCAATCCCTGCAGGACAGCGAGGAGAGGTTCCGCAAAGCATTCCAGACTTCACCGGATGGAATCACCATCACCCGCATCGAGGACGGCAGGATGCTCCTGGTGAATGAGGGCTTCAGCAAGATCCTGGGGTACAGCGAGGAGGAAGTGCTGGGGAAGACCTCGCTGGCGTTGAACATCTGGGTCGATCCTGCCGACCGCGAGAAGGTCGTGGCGGGCTTGCGGGAGCATGGGCAGGTGTCCAATTACGATGCCAGGTTCCGCGCCAAGGATGGCAGCATCCATGAAGGCTTGATGTCTGCCTCGCTCATCGACCTCGGCGGCGAAAAGCACATCCTGCAGACGACGCGCGATATCACCGAACGCAAGCGCCTGGAGGAAGAGCGGCAGAAGTTCGTCCTGCTCGCAGACAGCAGCAGCGAATTCATCAGCATGTGCGACCTCGACATGGAGCCGATCTATGTGAACCCCGCAGGAAGGCGGATGGTCGGGCTGCCCGACATGGAAAGTGCCTGC
>JBFYSG010000226.1:0-2661 GCA_041301835.1 Chloroflexota bacterium
CCGGATCGACCCGCCCCATCCGGGGAATTCGCGGTATATTAACCCTCATCCCCACGCCCCCACGAGCCACCATGCCCCCTCTAGCCACCCCCGGACGCAGCATGCCCCCCGATGCCCCCATCGACCTGCACCTGCATACCCACTACAGCGACGGCACCTGGACCCCCGAAGGCTTGCTTGACCACCTCGTTGATGCCGGCTTCCGCCTGGCAGCCATCGCCGACCACGACCGGGTGGATACCCTGCCCGGCATCCAGGCGCTGGCGCTGGACAAGGGCATGCCGCTGCTGGTGGCGGTCGAGATGAGCACCCTGTGGCGCGGCGAAATGACCGACCTGCTGTGCTACGGCTTCGATCCCGAACACAACACCCTGCTCGAATTGAGCCGCGACCTGCTGCGCCGCCAGCAGGAGAACAGCCGCGAGGTGTACGCCAACCTCCAAAGCAAGGGCGTGCCCCTGCCCGAGGACCCGCAGGTGCTGGCGAACATCCTTGCCATGCCCAGCCCCGAACAGCCGCACGGGCTGGTGGCGCTGTTGAAAAGCCTGGGCTATGGACTGGGCGACCCCTCCGCCGGCAGGATGGTGCAGGAGGCGGGCTGCGCCTATGCCTCCAACGAACTCGCCGCGGTGGTGGAGGCCGGGCATCGCTGCGGGGCGCTCTGCCTGGTCGCCCATCCCGGGCGCGGCGATGGCTTCGTGGATTTCGATGTCCCCCTGCTGGACGAACTGCGCCAGGAGGTCCCCATCGACGGGCTGGAAGCCTGGTATCCGCGCCACGCGCCTGACCGCACCGAAATGTTCTGCGAGTACGCCCGCCGGCACGACCTGCTGGTCAGCTGTGGCTCCGATTCGCACGGCGCCGATAAACCGCCGGTCAAATACCGCGCCGACCAGAGCCGTCACCTGCTGGACCGCCTCGGCATCCGGGTGGGATGAGCGGCGCGGCGCGCATAGTGGATGTATGGACGCGCGTTCGCTAGGGCTTGATGGTCGGGATAATGAGGCTCCAGGAGTCTGCGCCGTCATCGGTGTAGGCGATGGCAACCTCCGTAGTATCCTTGCCGACCGCCCAGCCGGTCTGGGCGTCGATGAACGAGAATTGCCCATCCCAGTTGACCATGGATACATAATCCCAGTCCTGCCCGTCTGTGGTGGATCGGTAGATGCTGCGACCGAGTAGCAGGGCCTCCTCCCGACCGAAATACACCAGCTGGTATTGCGAAGCCTCGACCTGCGCTGGCAGGCGGGTCGTCTGCCAGGTCGCCCCGGCATCCTCGCTGGCATAGAAGTAGGAAACGAAATCCTCAACTGAATATTCGTTGTCCATGCAGCCCAGCAGCATGCGGATGGAGCGGTCGGAGAGCAGCACGGGCTGGTAGGTCTCGCAGTAGGGATAGGTGTCGAATAAGTCGGGAAAATCAGACGGAGGAGGCAGTTCAATGTACGCCCACGTGGCACCGCCATCCAGCGTGCGAGTGAAAGTCGGCGGATCGAAATAATAAGCGCCCAGCGTTTCCAGTGTGCGCACGCCGAACCCCTCATCGGTGAAGATCATGGCGGTGTAATCGCCACTGAACTGTTCATCCAGGGGGGTCCAGGTCACGCCGCTGTCATGGGTGCGGAAGAGATTGTGGACATAATGCGTCCCGGCGCCCACATATACGCCGCGCACCATCACCCACGCATTGTGCGCATCCAGGGCAAAGAGCTCCGCCCAAACAACGTCACCGTAGACCTGGTGGTACAGGGGCGGCCCCGGCGTCCAGGTGCGACCCGTATCCGTGGTATGCCATACGGAAGCCTCGGACAGGATCATGTCATCCTGGGAGTAGATGACCCACGCCGTTTGTGCGTCCAGGAAAACCCCATAGGCGCTGGCGCTGGCAGGGAAGGCGAGGCTCTCGGGGGGCGTGGCTTCGCTCCACGTCTTCCCGCCGTCCGAGGTGGTGAGGACAACCGAGCCGCTGATGCCCCAACCCTTTGTGGCGCTCTTCATGGCAATGAGGTCCAGTTTGACCTCGTCACCCGCTTGCAGGCGGGGGGCGGCGGCAGGTTGCGGCTCGGGCGAGGTTGGCAGGAACGTGGCTGGCTGTGGCGCCTCGGTGGGGAGCAGCGCTTGGGATTGTGTGGGCTTGTTGGTGGGACGGTTGGTTGGGACGGGAGTGGGTGTGCCGAACAGGCTGCAAGCCAGCATCACCAGCAGCACGACCAGCAGGAGGGGAATTGAATAATATTTATTCATGCGATACCTCCTTTCGGGCTTTCAA
This sequence comes from Chloroflexota bacterium, assembly GCA_041301835.1. Lineage (GTDB taxonomy): Bacteria > Chloroflexota > Anaerolineae > Anaerolineales > Villigracilaceae > UBA877. The sequence goes on from JBFYSG010000226.1 coordinate 2,270, forward strand.
CGTTTAATCTCATTATAATAACCTGTCAAAAATATACAATCATTCAGCGGGGCGCAGAACCCCCGGTTAGGGGGGTGAGCCGGGGCGCACGCCGACCAGGATGTTCCCGAAAGGGGATTGAAATGCCCTGCTGAACAGGCTACTATGGAGATGGCTGATCGCCCGGAGAAAATCCATCATGGTCAAGGGGAAAATGCTCATCCAATTCAACCTGCTGGATCGCCTTGGCATCCGGGTGGGATGAGCGGCGCATTTGAAGGGAGAAAAAAACAACATGAACGCCAATGCCTTCCGCCACATCTACGCCTATCACTTCGCTGAGAACCGCAAGATCTGGGATGCGTACATCGCCTTACTGTCCCCAGAGCAGTTCACCCGGGCGGCGGAGTACT
>JBFYSG010000227.1:0-3943 GCA_041301835.1 Chloroflexota bacterium
TTGGAGCGGGCTGCAGTTAACTGGTCACATCTATCGCTCTATAAATGGTGGCGAATCCTGGGAACAACGGGATACTGGGCTGCGTTTCGAAGATTGTATCCGCAGCATCCGGGGTATCACCATTGATCCGAATGACCAGAATACTGTATACGCGGGTGTTGAGGTCGACTATGGTTGCAAGTCAAAAGAAAGGCTGACTGGTCGCCAGGCGCTGGTCTACGGCGAGGTGTACAAGTCTACCGATGGCGGCGCCAATTGGAAAGTCATCTGGGAAGGCGAGAACCTCGCCCGTTATATATGGATTGACCCTCGCAATTCCAACCGTCTGTACGTCTCCACCGGTCTCTTTGACCGCGATGCTGCCAACTCGAACATCCCCAACGGTGTCTGGGGAGGTGTGGGCATCCTGCGCAGCGACGATGGTGGCAACACCTGGACGGTGTTGGACAAAAAGAACGGATTGGGCGGCTTGTATGTTCCCAGTCTGTTCATGCATCCGGAGGATCCGGATACGCTGTTGGCAGCCGTAACATATCCGGCTGATCCGGGCGGTGAAGGTGTTTATGTGACTCGCGATGGGGGAGATTCCTGGACAAAGATACTGTCTGCAGAATTCCAATGGGCAGGCATGGAAGCCGTGGAGATCACTGTAGCGGATCCGGATATCTGGTATGCAGCAGCTGAAAACACCGCTTATCGCAGCGAGGATGCCGGCGAGACCTGGCAGCGCTTTGCCTTGGAGACCCCTGATCGAAAAGGTGGATCACCAATTGACCTGGAAGTGGACCCCCGCGATCCCATGCGCATCTTCCAGAATGCCTATTCCGGGGGCAATGTGATGAGCACCGATGGCGGGGAAACCTGGGTGGATGCCAGTCATGGGTATACAGGGGCTCGCGTGGAGGTCGTAACCGTCTCTCCGGATGACAGCGCCGTCGTATTTGCCAGTTCTTCTCGCAGTAATGATGGGGGTCAGACGTGGTCCAAGCTGGTCATCAACGCTAATGCACACCTGATCCATCAGGGAGCAGATGGGAACTATTTCCTTGTTGCGGATGGTTATGGCTACGTCTACCGCAGCGTGGATGGAGGCGGGACGTGGGAGACTGTGAAAGTGGTCGAGCAGCTCGATGAGCCTTACAATGCAGCCTTAGCCCTGGCTCCCTCCGATCCACAGATAGTTTACATCGGCTATGTCCATAACCACTGTACGCTTGGACGGGAGGGAGGTACTTTAAGGGAATGCTTTAAACCCATGCCGGGACTTTTCCGTTCGCGTGATGCCGGGCGCACCTGGGAGAAGATCAATGCGCCTTATGAAGGTGCTGCCATCACAGAAATTGTGGTCCACCCGCAGAACCCTCAGCGCATCCTGGCGAGTACCACAAAGGGTTTGTATGGCACCACGGATGAAGGGCAGACCTGGGAGCACATTGAGGAGATTGATCAGATTGCCAGGACCGCCTCACAAGTGGATACGGGATTATTGCAGGCAGAGGGAGTCATCATCTTCGATGTTGTAATTGATCCCTTTGATCCGAAAATCGTACTCGTGGCAGCAGAACCCGGCGCGGTGATCCACAGCACGGATGGCGGCCTCACCTGGCAGCAATCTGCAGCAGGGATGGATCCAAACGAACCGGTTACGGATCTGCTTACCGATCCGATTCATCCGAATGTCATCTATGCCGCCTCCCGTTTTTCCGGTGTGTTCGTTTCCACAGATGGAGGTAATACCTGGGTTCAGATCAACAACGGCTTGTATCGAAAAGATGTGATCGTGTTGGGGCTCTCTGCAGATGGCAGTGTACTATATGCCGGGACAGCCTCCGGTTCCGGCGGATCCGGTGTATGGCGACTTGGGACGCCGGTTACCTTGCAACAGTAAATGATCACGGCAGGGGCGGCATCTTTCCTGCCGCCCCTGCTTTTTTATGGATGAATATGCCATGAAAAAATACCTTCACTCGTTCGTTTTGGTTTCCATGGGGATACTCCTCATGTTCATTGCCTGCGTTCCGGGGCAGGGGGTGATCGAAGGACGGGTTGTCAACGAAGAAGGGACTCCCCTGCCGGGCGCTGTGGTGCGCGTCAAGGCTTCGGAGCTTGAAACAGTCACGGACAATGAAGGATTCTTTTCATTGACTAACCTGTCGCACGGTGAAACATATTTTATTACTGCCTGGGTGAATGGATATTACATCAACGGTGTTGGGGATCTTGAGCCGGGCGTGTCGGATGTGGAGATTGTGCTGTATGCGCACCCCGATAGCGACAATCCCGATTATGCCTGGCTGCCATCCACGGTTCATGCCGGGGAAGGCGAGGATCAGGGTTGCGCGGAATGTCACAGCCGGACCGGCACCGACCTAGCTTTTGACCTGCCTGTGGATGAGTGGCTGCAGGATGCCCACTCCCATTCCGCGCTTAATCCGCGCTTCCTGACCATGTATACCGGTATGGACGTGGATGGCAATCAGAGTCCCCTCACGCGCTACGCCTTCAACCGCGATTACGGCAGTATCCCCTTGCGTCCCGATCCCGATCAGCCTTATTTCGGTCCAGGTTACAAACTGGATTTTTCAGATACGGTTGGGAACTGCGCCGCCTGCCATGCGCCGTTGGCAGCGGTGGATGATGCTTATGGCGTGGATCCAACCCATTTGTCCGGGGTCGAGACCGAAGGCATTTCCTGCGACTTCTGTCACAAGGTCTGGGATGTTCGCGTCGACCCTGGTACCAAACTGCCCTACCCTAATATGCCAGGCGTACTATCCATGGAGTTCCGCCGCCCGCCTGAAGGACATCAATTCTTTGCCGGTCCCCTGGATGATGTCGCGCCCGGTGAGGATACCTATTCCCCCGTCCAACGGGAATCCCAGTATTGCGCTGCCTGCCACTTCGGCATCTTCTGGGACACGGTTATTTACAACTCGTTTGGGGAATGGTTGGAGAGTCCCTACAGCGACCCTGCTACGGGACAGACCTGTCAGGATTGCCACATGCCGCCGAGCGGCGCATCCCACTTTGCCCGGCCTGATCAAGGCGGAGTGGCGCGCGATCCGGACACCATTTTCAGTCATCGCATGCCGGGCGCCAGGGATATAACCCTGCTTCAAAACGCGGTGACAATGAACGTTTCCGCCCAACGTAAAGACGACAAGGTCATCGTGGATGTGACTCTCCTTAACGACAAGACCGGCCATCACGTCCCGACCGATTCGCCTCTGCGGCAGATGATTCTGCTGGTACACGCCGAGGGTCCGGACGGAGAAACGCTCGAACTGATCGAGGGATCGGTTGTGCCGGAATGGGGCGGGATTGGGGACCCGGCGGATGGATATTATGCCGGCCAGCCAGGCAAGGGCTATGCCAAAATTTTGATGGAACTCTGGACTGAAATCTCCCCGAGCGGCGCCTACTGGAACCCGACGCGGATTGTCAGCGATAACCGCATCCCGGCTTTTGGGTCGGATGAAAGCACATATCTTTTCTCTGCCCCAGTCCCGGGCGCGGTGGAGATCGAGGTTATCCTGCTCTATCGCCGGGCGTTCATTGAGTTGATGGATCAGAAGGGTTGGGATGATCCCGATATCGTCATGCAGGAAAGCAGGGTGATCCTTGAGAAATGAACCGACCCGATTGGAGAATAGCCCAAAGTCAGAAAGAGTCTCCCGTGTTCGTGCTGGGACATGAGGCCATGCTGGAGGAAACAGGTTACTGCTACAAAAAGGCGCGCTGACGTTTCCACATCCATTCAAAGAGCCGCCTGTAAAGTTGGCCAACTGGATGAAGGAAAAGCCGACAGCCTTCCAATCCAGCCAGCCAAATTTATTTTAGCATCGCGCCCTTCATCACGGCGCCATAAAGATGTGCAAAGAGCGGTATATATCTGGCATACGGATACAAGTTTCGTAGAGCGTAGGCGGCAACGTAGGCGGCA
>JBFYSG010000228.1:0-8652 GCA_041301835.1 Chloroflexota bacterium
ACCACCCCGGCAGATCCTTTGCGCCAGTTCATCACCGTCACCCACGGCGATTCTCCGGCAAGTGTCCCCGGATATTCCTGGAGGAGAAGAAAGTCAACATCATGATCCGGGAGTGTCCAAATGGTGTCTAGGAACATCCCAACTATACCGATTTAGCCCTGCAAGGACACGAGACCTGGTGCGGTTCTGCGCCCCTCCCGGGGAGCATCTCTAAAATCCCGATGAAGGGGGGCTACCCCCTACCAGGAGAGTGAAGAAGGGTAAAAAAACCCCTCTCCAGAGGGGTATGCCAGGCGGCGAATTCGACCCCGCCGACAGGTGAAGTACGTTCTGCAGTCTGTGCAGCGATGCGATAAAGGCGTCTATACTAAAGAAGCAGTATAATTTTGAGACTTGAGTATGGTTTGCAGAAGGGTGCTTGCCTGGTGAATACAAACTCGTACCGCTGGCTTGGTGCTGCGCTCCTAGTCTGCCTGCTGATGGCTGGCGGGCTGCTGGCGGCATGCACACCCCAGCCGGTAGGAACGACCGGGTTGGCGGAGCCCCCGGCGTTGGACAGCACTACGATCACCCCGCCCGGCACGGAAGAGGACAGCCGCGCCCGATACACTACCCCGCCTGTGAACATCCGTTTTACCCACCTGAATACGGCAGAGGGCTTGTCGCACAGCGTGATCCACTCCATCCTGCAGGATAGCCAGGGTTTCATGTGGTTCGGCACCGAGGACGGGCTGAACCGCTTCGATGGTTACAATTTCCTGGTCTTCCGCCCCGACCCGGACGATTTTTACAGCATCAACGATATCTGGATCAACGCGCTGTTCGAGGATTCGCACGGCATCCTGTGGATCGGTACGCGCCAGGGAGGCTTGAACCGCTACGACCCCGGCACGGGGCATTTCACCCATTACCTGAACGATCCCCTGGTGCAGAACAGCCTGAGCAGCAATACCGTGCATGCCATCCAGGAGGATAACAACGGTTACCTGTGGATCGGCTCCGATATGGGGCTCGACCGGCTGGACCCTGTCACCGGAACCTTCAAGCACTTCTATATCAGCCCGGCAGGAATCGACGCCCCGCTGGATGACCAGATCAATGTGATCCTTAAAGCCAGCAACGGCATCCTGTGGGTGGGCACAAGCGACAACGGGTTAAAACGTTTCCACCCTACCACCGGTTCCTACAAGATCTTCACCCACGATCCGGACAATAACACCAGCCTGAGCGACAACCACATCAATGCCATCCTGGAGGATCGCAACGGCACCCTGTGGGTCGCCACCGAGGACGGGCTGAACCTGTTCGACTGGGAAACCGGGCTTTTCTTCCGCTACCGTCATTCCGCCAGCCCGTTGAGCATTGCCAGCAACACGGTCTATGCGCTCAACCTGGACCAATCGGGCAACCTGTGGGTCGGGACGAACACCGGGCTGGATTTCCTGGTGCGGCAGACGCGCGCCTTCCAGCATTACCACCAGGACACCAGTTCGCTGACCAGTTTAAGCAACGAGACGGTGCTCACGATCTTTGAAGACCAGGGCGGCATCCTGTGGGTCGGCACCTATGGGGGCGGGTTGAACACCTACGACCCGGTGCAGGATATGTTCGAGTACTATTACCACTCCGACATACCCGGCAGTTTGAGCGGCAACATCATCTTCCCGATCCACGCCGCGCCGGATGGCGCCATCTGGATCGGTACCTACGGCGAAGGCTTGAACAAACTGGATCCGGTGACCGGCATGTTCTCCGCCTACACCAGCGACCCGCAGGACCCGCAAAGCCTGCAGAACAACAATATCTGGTCGCTGCTCGTCGATCATGCCGGGACCCTGTGGGTGGGTACCTCCAGCGGACTCGACCGGATGGATGCGGGCACGGGCGTCTTTCAGCACTACCAGAACATCCCCGGCGATGCCGGCAGCCTGAGCCGCGGCGCGGTGCAGGCGCTCTATGAAGACAGCCGCGGCGCACTCTGGGTGGGCACGCAGTACGGCTTGAACCGCTTCGAGCCGGGCATCGGTTCGTTCACCCATTTCATCCACATCTCCGGTGATCCCGCCAGCCTGTCGCACAACGACGTCACCGCCATCCTGGAGGACGATTCCGGGCGGCTGTGGGTGGGCACCTCGCGCGGCGGTCTGAACCGCATGAACACCCGCACCCTGCAGTTCAGCGCCTACCTGCACGATCCACTGGACCGCATCTCGATCGGCAACAATTCCATCCTGAGCATCTACCAGGCGCGCGATGGGACGATCTGGATCGGCACCGCCGGCGGCGGTTTGAGCCGCTATGACGAGGAGACAGACAGTTTCGATACCTTCACCACGGCGGACGGTCTGCCCAACAACGTGGTCTATGGCATCCTGGAGGATGAGAACGGCTGTCTGTGGCTGAGCACGAATTTTGGGCTTTCCTTCTTCGATCCTGCCACCTTGTTGTTCCGCAATTTCACCGCCAGCGATGGATTGCAAGCCAACCAGTTCAACAACAATGCTTATGCGCTGGCACCTTCCGGCGATATGTACTTCGGCGGGGTGAGCGGGCTGACCGTCTTCACTCCGGGGGAGATCACCGCCAGCGATTACGTCCCGCCGATCGTGCTCCTGTCCTTCATGCAGGACGGCGAACCGCTGGACACGGACGTGCCCGTCGATCAACTGCAGACGATCACGATCCGCTATCCCAGGAACTACTTCGAGTTCGAATACACCGCGCTGTCGTATTCCCGCTCGGGGCAGAGCCAGTACGCTTATTACCTGGAGAACTTTGACGAGCAGTGGTTCTACGCCGGCACCGAACGCAACGGGCGCTATACCAACCTGCCCGGCGGTGACTATATCCTGCGGGTGAAAGCCTCCAACAGCGACGGGCTGTGGAATGAGGAGGGCATCGCCGTGCAGATCAACGTGGTCCCGCCCTTCTGGCAGACCACGCTCTTCCGGGCGGTCGTGCTGCTGGCTTTCGGCGGGCTGGCGGCGCTGCTCTACCAGGCACGCGTGCGCAGCGTGCAGGCGCGTGCCCACGAACTCGAACGGCTGGTGCGCTCGCGCACCCTGGCACTGGAAAAACGGGGACAGGAACTTGAGGCGCTCTACTCGGCGGATGGGCGCATGCTGCGCACCCAGACGCTGGAGCAGGTCTACCAGGCGCTGGTGGACGTGGCGGAGGAGATGCTGCGCGCCGACAAGAGCGCGGTGCTGACCTGGGATGCGAAACAAACCCGCCTGGCGGTGCGTGTGAGCCGGGGCTTCAACCCGGGCACGATCCAGAAACTGCGCTTCAAGCGCGGTGAAGGGATCATCGGGCGGGTGGCAGAGACCGGGCAGCCGGTCATCGTCACCGACCTGGCGAGCGATCCGATCTTCAATGAGATGAACGCCGATATGCGTGCCACGATCATGTCGGAGGGCATTTCCTCCTTCCTGCACCTGCCGATCATCATTGAACAGCAGGTCATCGGCGTGTTCACGGTGGGTTTCACGCACTCCGGAGCCTTCAACGAGGATACCGTGCGGCTGTTCTCATCCCTCGTCCAGCGGGCTGCGCTCTCGGTGGAGAATGCCCTGCTGTTCGAACAGACCAAGGACCTGGCGATCCTGGAGGAGCGTAACCGCCTGGCGCGCGACCTGCACGACAGCGCCAAGCAGAAAGCCTTTGCCGCCTTGGCGCAGCTGGGTGCCGCCAGCGGTTTGTTGAAGGGGCGCGGGAAGGGCATCCGTACCCACCTCGATGAGGCGGAGGACCTGGTCTATGAAGTGATCCAGGAACTTACCTTCCTGATCCAGGAGATACACCCCGCCGCCATGAACGAGAAAGGGCTTGCCTCGATGCTGCGCGAGTATGTGTTCCAATGGGAGAGCCGCAACGATGCCGAGGTCAGCCTGAGGATCGAGAACGAACGCCGCCTGCCCCTGAACATCGAGCAGGCGTTCTACCGCATCATCCAGGAGGGGCTGGCGAACATCACCCGTCACAGCAGCGCCAGCATGGTGACCATCAGCCTGAACTACCAGGAGGGGGAGATCCAGGCGGAGGTGGCGGATAATGGGAAAGGGTTCGACTGCGGGCACAAACCAGCCGGGCTGGGGCTGCGTTCCATCCGCGAACGCATCGAGAGTATTCACGGCAGCTGTGATATTATCAGTGCCCCGGGCAAGGGTACCCGCCTGCTGGTGCGTGCACCGCTGGAAATCACGGAGAAAGAATAGGAGGTTGACATGCCTAATCCGATCACGATCATCATTGCCGACGATCACGAGGTGGTCCGCAGCGGCGTCCGATCCTACCTGGAGACGGTACCCGATTTCCAGGTGGTGGGCGAAGCCTGCTCGGGCGAGGAAGCCATCGCGCAGGTCTCCGAATTGATCCCGGATATCGTGCTGATGGACCTGATCATGCCGGGGTTGGACGGGGTGGAGACGACCCGGCGCATCAAAAAGATCAGCCCTCGCACCCACGTGGTGGTGCTTACCTCGTACCACGAGGATGTGCACATCTTCCCGGCGCTCAAAGCCGGCGCGATCGCCTACATCTTGAAAGACATGAAGATGGAGAAACTGGTGGAGGTGCTCTACCGGGCGGTGCAGAACGAGGTGACCCTGCATCCCCTGGTGGCGGCGCGCGTGCTGCAGAACCTGCGCGGCGAACGCGGCGAGGAACAGCCGCTCTTCACCGAACTGACCGAGCGCGAACTCGATGTGTTGAAACTGATCGCCAACGGGCTCACCAATACCCAGATCGCCGGGCAGCTGGTGATCAGCGAGAACACGGTCAAGGGGCACGTCAGCAACATCCTGAGCAAACTGCACCTTGCCGACCGCACCCAGGTGGCGGTATACGCCTGGCAGCAGGGCATCGTGCGCCGCGGGCAGGAGGAATAGCGCCAGCCTCGTGTTGCGAGAGGCGGAAGGAGGAGCGACAGCCATGGGCGTGATGATGCAGACCTTCTACTGGGACTGCCCGCGCGAGGACGGCAAGGAGTTCAAGTGGTGGAATTACATCCGCACCCAGTTGCCGGAACTCTCCTCGACCGGGTTCACCTCGTTGTGGCTGCCGCCGGTCCATAAAGCCGCCAACCTGGGCGGTCCTTCGATGGGCTATGACCCGTACGATTATTACGACCTGGGGGAGTTCGACCAGAAGGGCGCCGTGCCCACCTGGTTCGGCACCAGGCAGGAATTACTGGATCTGATCCAGTCTGCCCACCGCCTGGGCATGACCGTGCTTGCCGACATGGTCATCAACCACAACAACGGGGCAGATGTCAAGGAGACGAACCCGCTCACCGGGCAGGAACGCTGGACCGGCTTTTCGCCGCGCAGCGGCAAGTTCCTGCGCAATTGGGAAAGTTTCCATCCCAACATGTTTGAATCCTGGGATGAGAGCACTTTTGGCGACATGCCCGATCTTTCGCACCGCAACCCGCAGGTCTTTGGAGAGATCCTGGAACTGGCGCGCTGGCTGGTGGAGGACATCGGCTTTGACGGCTTCCGCTACGACTTCGTCAAGGGCTACGGCGCGGCGACCATCGCTGCCGTCCAGGAATACCACTACCTGCGCGCCGGCAAGGAGGTCATCCCGTACGGGGTGGCGGAGTTCTGGGACAACGCCCGGGCGATCGAGAACTGGGTCAACACGACCAACTTCTCGAACACCAACCCGGTGGATGCCTTCGATTTCCCCCTGCGCGAGATGCTCAAGGCGCTCTGCGACCAATACGGCTTCAGCCTGCGCAACCTGCCCGCCTGGGAAACGGTGCTTCAAAAACAGCCGCACTCGGTGGTGACCTTCGTGGAGAACCACGACCTGCGCGACGAGGGGCGCCCGATCACCAACGATAAACTGCTGGCGTACAGTTACATCCTGACCCACGAAGGCTACCCGTGCGTGTTCTGGAAGGATTATTTCAACTACGCCCTCGGTATGAGCGGGACGCCGCACGGTATCGCCGCGCTGGTGCGCACCCACCAGGATCACGCCGGCGGGGCGATGCGCATCCTGCACACCGATGACGACCTGTATATCATGGAACGCCAGGGTTACGGCTCTGCCTCCGGGTTGATCTATGTGCTCAACAATCGCGGCTTGGGTTGGAACGGGACCTGGGTGAACACGCGCTGGCAGAACACGTCCTTCGTCCCGGCGGCATGGTGGAGCCGCACCGACATGCACCGACCCGGCGACCAACACACCGGCGCCGATGGGCAGGGGCAGTTCTACGCCCCGCCGCGCGGCTATGTCGTCTACGTGCCACGGTGAAAAAACAGGCCATCGTCCCGATCCATTTCTACGACCACCCGATCGAGGTGGAATTCGACGAGCCTCCCGCCCGGCGCAAGACCCCGCCCTGCCCGGACGGGTTCACCTGGGAGGGGCGCACCTACCGGGTGGTGGAGCGCCTGGAGGAATGGGTCGATTTTTCCCGCCGCGGGCGCATGGCGCGCAACATGCGCCCGGCGCACGCCGAGGTCGCCCAGGGGCGCGGCTCGCTGGGGGTGGGGCGCTTCTACTTCCGGGTGCGCGCCCGCCTTGTGCAGCGCGGCTTGTTCACCGGCAGACAGGAGGCGAGCCACCTGTACGATATCTATTACGACCGGGCGATCAAGAGCGCCTATGACCGCCTGGGTCACTGGTTCCTGTACCGCGAGCTGGCGGAGGATACGCAGTCCTGAACGGGCATCCCCCACCCCTATGAAGATCAAAGAGATACAAGCCCGGCAGTGATACAATAGTCCATGGAAAGGAGAACCGTCATGAAAAAGACCCTCCTGATCATCCTTGGCATCCCCCTGATCCTTGTCCTCTCGGGCTGTAACCTCTTCATCGGCGGCGAGCCGACAGCCCTGCCTTCGCCGACGAACATACCCTCACCCACACTGATCGCGATCGTGGCAACCCCCACAGCCACCCAGGGGGTGGTTTGGCCCACCGAGACGGTCTCCATGCCCGTGCCGACCGCCATCCCGACCACGCCATTCGTGCCCGTGCCGACCAGCCCGGGCGTGGTCATCCTGCCCGGGGTGGCTTCGGGTCCGTATGCGGTCGTGCTGGTCGAGCCGGACGATAATCTGAATATCCGCTCGGGTCCCGGCATCAACAATCCGGTGGTGGATTCGTTTGCCTACAATGCCAGTGCGGTCATGCGCACCGGACCCTATGCCAGCGTGGCAGGCAGCACCTGGGTGGAGGTGCAGAAGCCAGGCGGTGGGGTCGGCTGGGTGAACGCCCGCTACCTGAGCGAGACCGTTGCCCCGGCGACCTTCTGCACCCTGGGGAGCGTCACCAACCTGCTGAACAGCCTGGATATCGCCCTGACCACGGGCGACGGTTTACAGTTGGCGGCATTGGTGAGCCCGACCCACGGCATGACCGTGCATTTGTGGCGCTACGGCAGCGGGATCACCTTCATGCAGAACGATGCCCGCTGGATGTTCATCAGCACCTACGAGCACAACTGGGGCGCCGGCCCTGCCTCGGGGTTGGATACGATCGGCTCGTTCCATATCTCGGTCCTGCCTTGGCTGCAGGAGGTCTTCAACGCCAGTTACACCCTGACCTGCAACTCGCTGGGATCGGCGCCGGTATATGGGACCTCACCGTGGTACCCGCGCTACACCAATATCAACTATTACACGGTCTACAAGCCCGGCACGCCCGGCGTGGACCTGGACTTCCGGTATTTCCAGGTGGGGGTGGAGTTCGTGTCAGGACAGCCGTACGTCTTTGCGCTTGTTCACACCGCCTGGGAGCCGTAAAACCGGCAGGCATTAAGGGAACACCGAAACAGCCCTCCCCCGGCAGCGGGGGAGGGCGATTGTTACTTCCGGGTTCATTGACAGCCTATGATTATTGCATATAATCGCTATTTATAAAAATATCAATAAAGAGGTGTTCGATGTCCTGCATCCAAAAACATACCCAGACCCTGCGTGCCCGCGGCTTCCGCATGACGCCCCAGCGCGTCACCGTGCTGGACGCGCTCCACGCCGGCGGTCATCAATCGCCCGCCCAGATCTATGCCCGCATCTGTGCCAGCGGAACGACCGAGGCGACCGTGTACCGCACACTGGAGTTCCTGCGCGCCAATGGGATCGTCTATGCCGCCCAGAATCCGGACGGGCACCTGACCTATGAACTGGCAGGGCGCGCGCACCACCACCTGCGCTGCCGTGCCTGCGGGGCACAACTGGACTTGGCGCCGGAACTGCTGGACGAAACCCTGCGCGGGCTGGAAGCGCGCACCGGTTACCGGCTACAGGATGGTCATCTGACGCTCTTCGGCACGTGCCCGCGCTGCCAGAAGGACCAGGCGGAGGTGACACGATGATGCTCTCTGCGGCGCAGTGGATGCACATCCCCGATGGTTTCCTGTCCACGCTGGTGGCGCTTGTTCTCTGGGCGCTGGTGCTGGTCCCGGTCGGCATCGCCTTGAACAAGGTGGGCAGGCGGGCAGACGAACGCCAGGTGCCGCTGATGGGTGTGCTGGCGGCGGCGATCTTCGCCGGGCAGATGCTCAATTTCACCGTGGCGGGTGGCACCTCCGGTCACCTGATGGGGGCGGCGCTGGCGACCATCCTGCTGGGTCCGTGGGCGGCGATGCTGGTGCTGACGACCGTGGTGGGGGTGCAGGCGCTCATATTCCAG
>JBFYSG010000231.1:0-6152 GCA_041301835.1 Chloroflexota bacterium
CTCCCTCGGGAAGAGGGGCACGGGGACAAGGGGGGAGAAGATATCGATCTAAAGACTTCCTTTGGCGGGCACCTGACCCGCCAGGCTATTTACCTTCCAGCGCCGCCAGCAGTTTCTCGGCATCTTCCACCGAGATCTTCTTCTCGCGCAGCATGCGCAGGATGGTGAGGCGCTCTTCATCGGAGGGCGCCTGGGCGGCATCACCGGGCGCCTGGGGGGTCAGATCCCACTCCCAGCGACCGATGTTCATGTTGACCTGCCCGCGGCGGGCACGCACTTCGGCGGCGCGCGCCTTGGCTTCGGCACGGCGCACGGCGGCTTCCACGCGGCGCCCGGTGGTCTCGGCACGCCGCCCGGCGGCTTCCATGTGCACTTGCGCTCTCTCCATGGCGGCTTGCACGCGGCGGTTGATGCGCTCCGAGAAATCCGGCGGGAGGGGCGGCAGGGGCGGCAGGGGCGGGATGCCCCAGTTGCCCGAATCGCTCATGTCCACGCCGAAATCAGCGGCAGATTCCCAGGCTTCCTTCTGGCAGGTGACCAGCAGGTCATCCTTGGCGGAGAGGTACATCCTGGCGATATTTTCGCTGGCAGACCCCACGAGCAGATCATAACTGGTGGCATCGCCGCTGAACTCGACACCCGGGATGTTGACCTGGATGTTGTCGGCATCGCCGCCGGTCAGGTGGAGTTCCAGGTTGACCTCGGGGGGCAGGCGGACGATGATATCATCGCCGGCATTGGCGGTGTACACGTTGCCGGGGAGAGGCTCAACGTACAGCGCCACATCCGCCCCGGCGCTCACGTTGACACTGCCGCGTACGTTGCGGATGTACAGGTCGGAACCCGCGCTCTGGATGGCGACCTCACCGCTGACATCGCGGATGGAGGCATCGCCGCCGATGGTCTCGATGGCGCAGGGACCGTTGCCCACGCGCAGCGAGAAATCACCGGAGATGGACTTGGCGGTCACCGCGCCGGCTTTACGCAGGGATGCATCTCCAGCGATCGTATCCAGGCTCAACGCTCCGACATCGTGCATGGTCAGATCGCCTGCCACCGGTCCAATGCGCAGAGCCCCATGCAGGGCTTGTATGCTGGCATCACCGGAGACTTCCTTGATATCCATGGTCGAGTCGTGGGGCACATAGAGGATGAGGTCTTCATTGCAGCTGACCGATACTTCACCGTCCTGGTCCAACAGGTGCAGTTCGTCGCCGTCGGTCTTTGCCATGATCTCGGTGCGGTCCCAGCCTGCCACGCGCAGGTCACCGGGCACGTGGTCCACTTTCACGTTCACATTCCGGGTCGTGGTGATGGTTTCTTGTTGCATGGTTCACTCCTCTCCATGGAGCAGGCGCATCGCCTCCTCGGCAGAGATATCGCCGGAGTCAAGCTGTTCGAGCACTTCGCGGCGTTTCTCATCCGGGATCTCGGCGGGCTCATCCTTGCCCGGTTCGTAACCCAGGGCACGGATGATGTCGTGCAGGCGGTTGCGCAGGGTGGGGTAGGATATCCCCATTTCATCGGTCATGCGGTTCATCCTGCCTTCCACGCGCACAAAGGTCTCGACAAAATCCAGTTGTTCCGGAGCGAGCCCGGACAGGGCGCCGTTGGGGAAGCGGCCCTCGATGGTGGTTTCGCAGGAGTCGCAGTGCAGGCGGGTGACGGTCAATTCACCTTCGCAGACCGGGCATTTGCTCAGGGCGGTCTTCATGGGCTAGTGCCTCGCCATGGTGCCGGCGGCCAGGGTATGACCTGCCCGCGTCCTGTTCTTCAGTTTCGTCCCAATGCGGACGAGACCTTCACCGAGACGATACGTGAAAGGCAGGCGCATGAACCTGGCGGGTTTCAGGGTCTGCGGAGCCGGGTTTTCACCCAGTTCGCCCTTCAAAACACGCTGCTCGTAGGCTTGGTAAGCATGTACTAGGGATTGCATGGTATTCTCCTTTCTGGTAAAACAAAACGCATGTAAATCTATTGATATTATACAAGGAATTTTTCAATTGTCAATAGGGAATGTTCAATAATATTCAAATTGACTTTAATATTATTAAAGTACCCTATTTGGGTCCCTGCAGGTGTTCCCAAAAGCCGCATTTCGTACTAGAATCAGGGCATTCCAGGGCATTGGAGGCCGCATGATCCGGATCCTGTATTCCTCACCCAAAGCGGGCTTGCAGATGGATTTCCCGCTCGAAAAATTGAACCAGGCTCTGCAGAATGAAAAAGGCATCCTGTGGGTGGACTTCGAAGCCGAACCGGATGCAGCCTGCGAGCCGATCCTGCTTAAGACTTTCGGCTTTCATCCCCTGGCAGTGGACGATGCTTTACAGGAGACCCACGCCCCCAAGGTGGATGACTGGGGCACCTTCCTCTATATTGTTTTGAACACCCTGGATTTCAGTGAGCCCAACCGCATCGGCTCGCTGCACGCCAGTGAACTGGATGTATTCCTGGGCACCAATTTCGTCGTCACCCACCACGACGAACCCATCCCCTCCCTGGACCTGGTCTGGGAGGCATGCCGTCGGGACCTGCGTCACACGATGAGCGGTGCCGATCACCTGCTCTACAAGATCGTGGATTTCATCGTCGCCGCCTACATGCCGCTGGTGGAGAACATCGACCGGGAACTCGATGCCTTGGAAGATTCCATCTTCACGCGACCCGATAGGCGCACCCTGGAGGGTCTGTTCAGCATGAAGCGCACCCTGCTTTCCATGCGCCGGGTGATCACGCCCCAGCGCGAAGTGTTGAATAAACTGGCACGCGATGATTACCGGGTGATCGATGCCGGCGACCGCGTTTTCTTCCGCGATGTGTATGACCACCTGGTGCGCCTGCACGACCTGAACGAATCGATGCGCGACCTGGTCGGCGGTGCGCTGGATATGTATCTCTCGGTGGTCAACAACCGGATGAACGATGTGATGAAGACCCTCACCATCATCACGACCATCTTCATGCCGATCTCATTCATCGCCGGTTTCTTTGGGATGAACTTTTTCGCCCCGAGCGCCCCCCTGCCGGGTTGGACCTCCTTGCCGGTGTTCCTCATCACCCTCGGCGTCACCGTGCTGGTGCCGATCCTGATGTACTTGTGGATGCACCGCCGTACCTGGGTTTAAGTCGCCCCCCTGCGTCCGTACCTGCCGCCGGAGTAAGCCCCCCGGCGGCATTTTTGTTAGGTGTTTTCCTCTTGACACAGAACGTATGTTCGTGTATTATCATATTAGCACAAATGAGCGATAATGCTGGAAAGGAAGGATCAGATGATGGTACGGACCAAAAAAGGAATGACCTTGCGCCACCAGAAGATCATGGATTTTATTGTTCAACGCTTTGATGCCGGTTTCCCACCCTCCATCCGCGAGATCGGAGAGGCGGCGGATATCTCCTCCACCTCGGTCGTGACCTACTACCTGAAGCAGTTGACCGAAATGGGCTTGATCGAACGCGATCCAAAATTCTCGCGCGCCGTGCGCCCCACCCACGTTCCCAGCAAGGACCTCTACCGCATCCCCATCCTGGGTCCCATCGCCGCCGGTATGCCCATCCCGGTCCCCGATCCGCAGGCGGTCTACATCGGTGATGAGATCAACGGTGTCGATGTGGCGCGCAGCCTGCTGCCGGAACGTGAAAAAGCGCGCGAATTGTTCGCCCTCAACGTGCAGGGTGATTCGATGATCGATGCCATGATCAACGATGGCGACATCGTCATCCTGAAGAGCACCTTTGAAGCCCGCAACGGGGACATGGTGGCGGTCTGGCTGCCGGAACGCAACGAGACCACGCTCAAGTTCTTTTACAAGGAAAAGGAACGCTATCGCCTGCAGCCCGCCAATCCGACCATGAAGCCGATCTTCATAGAAAAAAGCGAACCGCTCGAGATCAAGGGCAAGGTGGTGATGGTCATCCGAAAATTGCAGACGACCGCTGCCTGAGCGCGACCCGGTTAAAAAATTCAACCTCCACGAGATCGTGGAGGTTGTTGTTTTCTATTCCTTCTTGTCCTTCTTGGGCGGGGGTGCGGCACGCTTTTTTTTCTCGAGCACCATCAGCCCGTTGCGCGCCTGGGTGATGATGCGCTCCAGTTCGAGGATCAGGTTGTTGAGCGCGTCCATCGAATACTGGTCCGCCCCGATCTTGATATCCTCTGCTTCCGCGCGTCCCTGCTCGATGATCTGCGCGGAACGCCGCTGGGCTTCCTCCACCAGTGCTTCCTTCTCAACCAACTCCGTCGCCTTCTGGCGTGCCAGTTCCACTGTGCGGTTGGCTTCCTCCTGCGCCTGGGCAAGCACGCGATCCTTCTGGGAGTACAACTGCTTGGCTTTCTTGACCTCTTCCGGGACGGCAATACGCATCTGGTCGATGATGTCCAGGAACTTGTCCTCATCCACGATGACGCTGTGGGTCAGCCAGATCGGGCGGCTTTGGTTGAACAGTTCTTCCAGGCGGTCCACAAGTTGCAGGATATCCATAGGAGCCTCCTCGCGGCCACCTTAATTATACTTTAATCCCGAACGGGGGTATGGATTGCTCGTTCAACCCGGCGATCTTGGTCAGGAGCACCTTGTTGACATGCGGCGGCACCATGCTGGAAACATCCCCGCCCAGCGAGGCGATCTCCCGCACCGTGCTGGCGGATAGGAAGGTGTGCTCCTCGCTGGTGATCAGGGCGACGACCTCGATGTCCGCCGCCAGGCGGTGGTTCGCCAGCGCCATGCGGAACTCAAATTCGAAATCCGAGAAGACGCGCAGACCCCGCACCAGCACCTGGGCCTCGATCTGGCGGGCGAAGTTGACGGTCAGACCGTTGTAGCCGACCACCTTGATCTTGGCATCCTCACGGAACGCCTCGATGACCAGCGCCAGCCTTTCTTCCGGGGCGAACATGGAATTCTTCAGTGGACGGTCGTACACGCCGATGACCAGTTCATCGAACAGGCGCGCCGCGCGCCGGGCGATATCCATGTGACCGAAGTGGATGGGATCGAACGTTCCGGGGAACAGGGCTCGTACCATACGCTCTCCTGGGGTTAACTGACATCCCCCTTGCCGGGACCCCAAAAACGGGTCAACGCTTCGGCAAGCAGGCTGTGTTCGGGGTCTTTTAGTTCCGGGTCGCGGGCAAACAGGTCCTGTGCTTGCTGGCGGGCTTTTTCGATCAGGGGCATGTCGCTGAGCGAGGCGAGTTTTAGCGTGCTGGCGTAACCCGCCTGGCGCGTGCCCAGGAATTCACCCGGACCGCGCTGCGCCAGGTCGCGCTCGGCAAGCACGAAGCCATCGTTGGTCTCAGCCATGGCTTGCAGGCGCTCGTTCTCGGCGGCATCCTCGTGGTCGGGGATCAGCAGGCAGAACGATTGCGCTTCACTGCGCCCGACCCGCCCGCGCAGCTGGTGGAGTTGCGCCAATCCAAAGCGGTTGGCGGCTTCGATCAGCATGACGGTGGCATTGGGGACATCCACCCCCACCTCCACGACGGTGGTGGAGACCAGGATGTGGTACTGCCGATCGCGGAAGGCAAGCATCACGGCATCCTTCTCGTCCGGGCGCAGGCGTCCGTGCAGCAGCCCGAGTTTCAGGTCGGGGAAGACCTCTTTCTGCAGGCGCTCATGCTCCTGCGCCGCGGCGAGCAGTTCCGAATTCTCGCTTTCCTCGATGAGCGGATAGATGATGAATGCCTGGTAGCCTGTCTCGACCTGGCTGCGCAGCAGGCTGTAGGCGCGCTCGCGCTCGTTGGGCATCAGGATGTGCGTGGGGATCATCTGCCGCCCGGGTGGCAGTTCGTCCATCACCGAGAGGTCGAGGTCGCCGTACAGGGTCAGCGCCAGCGAGCGCGGGATGGGCGTGGCGGTCATCACCAGCAGGTGCGGGTTGGTGCCCTTGGCGCGCAGGGCGGCGCGCTGTTCCACGCCGAAGCGGTGCTGCTCGTCGACGACGATCAACTGCAGGTCGGCGAAGGTCACCGGGTCTTCGATCAGGGCATGCGTGCCGATCAGGATCCGGATCTCCCCGCTGGCGAGCCCGGCGCGGATCTCCTGTTTCTCTTTCTCGCTCGTATCGCCGAGCAGCAGGCGGACCTGCCCTGCTTCGAGCATGCCTTTCTCACCGCACAGGATGTTGTTGAAGGTCTGGAAATGCTGTTCCGC
>JBFYSG010000233.1:0-11549 GCA_041301835.1 Chloroflexota bacterium
GGATGCCCGCCGTAGTTCAGGGGAGGCAGCGCCAGGTTGACCGGCGCGCCGCGCCGGGCGGTGAAGCGGCGCACGCCCTCGCAAATGGCGCTGACGTACAGGGTGTCTGCCGCGCTGGGCAAGTGCTGTCCGTGCAGTTCGGTGCAGCCGACCGGGATGAAGACGATGTCGTTCTTCTTGCGGTTCGCCTCAACCTGCCAGCGGGTGGTGGTCTGGATGTACGAGCCCGGTTTCGCCCATTCCACCGGCGAGGGGATGCCGTACTCCGCCAGGATGGCGTCGATCTGCGCATCGCTGGCGTCCCAGACCTCCTTCTTGATGCGCCCGACGGGGTTGTCCTCGAAGAACAGGTCGGGCTGATCGGTGGGCAGAAATCCTTTTGGTACCTTTATGTCTGACATGGTGCACTCCTTTTTGGATTTGAATTATTTCGTGTCTGAGCGTGCCTTGTAGCGACCGGCACAGGCGTACAAACGGGCTCCCGGTCAATCCGGGAAGACCTTGCCGGGGTTGAGCAGGTTGGATGGGTCGAGGGCAGCCTTGATGCGTTTCTGCAGGGCAACCGAGAGCGGACCAAGCGCCTTTTCGATGTAGGGGCGCTTGAGCGCGCCGACCCCGTGCTCGCCGGAGAGGGTGCCGCCGACCTCCAGCGCCAGGGCGAAGACCTCCGCCGCCATCTGCTGCGCGGCTGCCCACTGGTCTGCCTGGCGCCTGTCGAACAGGATGGTGGGATGCAGGTTGCCATCCCCGGCGTGACCGTAGATCACAATCGGCAGACCGAAGCGGGCGCTGACCGCCTTCAGGCGCCGGACCGCCTCCGGGATGGCGCTGCGCGGCACGGTGATATCCTCGCCCAGTTTGTTGGGCGCCTTGCGCGCCAGGGCGGGCGAGACCGACTTGCGCGCCCGCCACAGGCGGGCACGTTCGTCCTCGTCCCGGGCGATCTTTGCCTGGCGCGCCCCGTTCGCCCGGCAGATGGCGCCCACGGCTTCGATCTCCTGCAGCAGGAGTCCTTCATCCGAGCCGTCCGATTCGATCAGCAGGACCGCCTCCACATCCAGGGGCAGGTCCAGGTGCATGGCTTCTTCGATGCAGGCAATGGCGGTCTCGTCCATCAGTTCCAACGCCGCCGGGACGATGCCGGCGTGGAGGATGGCGTTGACCGTGCGTGAGGCGTCCTCCAGGGAGGGGAATTCAGCCAGCAGGGTGCGGGCGAAGGCGGGTCTGGCGGTCAGGCGCAGCAGGGCTTCGGTGATGACCCCCAGGGTGCCTTCCGAGCCGGTGAACAGGGCGTTCAGGTCGTACCCGACCACGTCCTTGATGCACTTGGAGCCGGTGTGCAGTACCTGCCCGTCCGCCAGGACGACGGTCAGACCGAGCACATAGTTGCCGGTCACCCCGTACTTGAGACAACGCGGACCGCCGGCGTTGCAGGCGATGTTCCCGCCGATGGTCGAATGGCGGTTGCTGGACGGGTCGGGCGGGTAGAACAGCCCCACTTTTTCCACCGCGGCCTGCAGGTCTGCGGTGACGACGCCGGCTTCCACGCGGGCGGTGGCGTTGACCTGGTCGATCTCCAGGATGCGGTTCATGCGGGTCAGCGCCAGGGTGATGCCCCCCTGGAAGGGGACCGAGGCGGCAGCCAGCCCCGACCCCATGCCGCGCGCCACCACGGGCAAGCCTTCCGCACCCGCCAGCAGGACGATCTCGCTGACCTGCGCGGTCGTGCGCGGCAGGAGGACCACCTCAGGGCGATGGTCTTCGAAGGTGCCGTCGAAGGCATAGACCGCCAGGTCTTCGGGTGCGGTGAGCACGCCGTCCTTGCCGGTGATCTTTTCGAACCGCTTGATGAGGCTTCTATCCATCTTCCCTCCCATTTTCCCTCGCATTATTCCTCGCAAGGACCGTGCGGATCTTCCGCTGGTTCTTTGAACTGCGCGGGAAGGTGCGGGCGGCGGTGCCCGCGGCAGTGCCCGCCTGCTCGTATGCCCGGTCCAGCAGGGTGAGCGGGTGGACCACTTCGATATCCAAACCGGCGCGGCGCACACCCACATTCAACTGCATCTGGCAGCCCGGGCAGCCCGAAGCGACATAAGCCGCGCCCGTAGCGGCGAGATTGTCCGTCTTGCGCTCGAGCACCTGCAGCGATCCGGCATAATGCGTGATCAACTGGCTGCCTGCCGAGCCGCAGCACCAGTCGGCTTCCGGCATTTCGACGAATTCGAGACCGGGGATCATCTGCAGCAAGGCGCGCGGCTGCTTCCAGACGCCCTGGGCGCGCCGCAGGTGGCACGGGTCATGGTAGGTGACGCGCGCCTCGATGCGCCCGGCGGGTTTTTCCAGGGGCAGGGTCAGCAGGAACTCGCTCACATCCCTGACCTGCGCGCTGAACGCCGCCGCCCGTCCTGCCCAGGCGGGGTCGTCCGCCAGGAGCCCGGCGTACGCCTTGAGGGTGGAGCCGCAGGTGGCGCAGTCGGTGACGATGGTCTCGACCTGCGCCTCTTCAAAGACGGCAATATTGAGGCGCGCCTGCTGGCGCACCAGGTCGGTGCGACCGTAACCGAGGGCGGGCATGCCGCAGCAGACCGCGGCGTGCGGCGTGATCACGGTGCAGCCGTTGCGCGCCAGGACACGCACGCTGGCGGCGCTTTCCCCGGCGAAGAGCAGGCTCTGGGCACAGCCGAGGAAGAACCCCACCCGCCTGTGGCTTGCGCCGCGGGCAGATACCACCTGCGGCAGGACCCGGCGCAGAGGACGGCGGGGCAGGTGCGGCAGCATGGCTTCCATATCGCGCCAGCGTGCCGGCAGCGCGGCGCGCAGACCCAGCCGACCGAGCAGGCGGCGGATGCCCCAGCGCTCATAGACGCGCAGCAGACCGGTGGCGGTCTCCATGCGTCCGGGCTTGGCGATGAGCCCGCCAAAAAGCGCCTGCTTCCAGCCGGAGGGCTGCCTGCGTTCATGCAAGGCGCGCATTTCCAGCGCCAGGTCTGCCGGGCGGATGCCGACCGGGCAGATCTCGTTGCATGCCAGGCAGTCGAGACAGGCATACATCTCCTCGACCAGGCTGGGGCGCAGTTCCAACTCGCCTTGCAGGCTCTTGCGTGCCAGCGCCACCCGCCCGCGCGGCGAGGCGGTCTCGCTGAGTTGGGCGCGGTAGGTGGGACAGACCGACAGGCATAAACCGCAGCGGATGCAGTTCAGGTACTCGCTCTCGGCAGGCTGGAGCAGGTCGCTTTTCAAAGGATCTCCCGATCGATCAAGGCAGATGGTCAACCGATCTCGCTGATGCGCACCGGTCGGTTCTCGCGCACGGACTTCCAGGCAGCATAGCCAAGCACCACCGCGGCGCGACCATCGGCACCGCTGGTCGGGGTGGGCGTGCCGGCGCGCACGCACTCGATGAACTGCCTGACCTCCTCCACGTAGCAGGGCGCATAGCGCTGCATGAAGAAGTAGGGCGGCTTGGCTGAAAGGAATCCATCCTGGTTGCCCTTGACGGCGGTCGTCTCAGCCTCGTTATTGGCAAGGGCGGTGCCGTTCGAGCAAAACACTTCCAGGCGCTGGTCATAGCCATAGACCGCCTTGCGGCTGTTGTCGATCGTGCCAAGGGCGCCGTTGGCGAACTTCAGGATGACCACGTCGGTATCCAGGTCGCCAAATTCGCTCAACTTCGGCTCGACCAGCACAGCACCGGCGGCATAGACCTCCTCCACATCGCCCAGTTGGAAACGCACCATGTCGAAATCATGTATCGCCAGGTCCAGGAAGATGCCGCCCGAGACCCGCAGGAAATCCATGGAGGGGAAGTCCGGGTCGCGGTTGGTGATGCGCAGGATGCACGGACGCCCGATCTCACCCGAGGCGACGATCTCACGCACCCGCTGGAAGGTCTTGTCGAAACGACGGTTGAACCCGACCTGGAGTTTCACCCCGGTCTTTTCGACCACCGCCAGGGCGGCGTCGATCTGGTCCAATTCAAGCGCCAGAGGTTTCTCACAGAAGATATGCTTGCCTGCCGCAGCCGCATCCTTGATCATGAAGGCGTGCGTATCGGTGCTGGAAGCGATCAGGATGGCTTCGATCTGCGGGTCCGCCAGCAGTTCGTGGTAATCGCGCACGGCGCGCTGGACGCCGCATTCCTTCGCCACAGCCTCGGCGACCTCCAGGCGGATATCACAAACAGCCACCAGGTCGGCGGCGGGGATCTGGCTGACGATATTGCGTACATGCACACTGCCCATGCGACCGGTGCCGATCACCCCCAGTTTTACTTTCCTGCTGCGATCAAGATTGCTGTCCGTCATGGTTCAACTCCTCTCATTCCATTCGACTTCAAAATATGGGCTCAGGACTTTCAGGGCAGCCTGGCGGCATTGGATCGCCAATTCCAGGGGATCCCAATTCCAGTATTCAGGGCGGAACAATTCGATGGCGCAGGGACCGTCGTACCCGATCCCCTTGAGCCGGGCGCAGATGCCGGCGAGCGGGATGACGCCTGACCCGGGCAGGAGCCTGGTGCTGTCGCGTATGGCTTCCCTGGGGGTGTCTTCCAGGTCATCGAGATGGAAGGCGAAGATCCGCCCGGGGTCCAGTCGATCAAGCTCGTCCATCGAGCCGCCCCCGCCGAAAAAGTGGGCTGCGTCGAGAGTCAACCCGATGTCGTCACGGTCCACCTTGCGGAGGATCTCCGCGGCGGCGCGCGGGGTGCGCACGCTGCACCAGCCGAACCCCAGGAACTCGAAGGACAGTTTGAGACCGTAGGAGCGCGCGATCCCACCCAGGTCGCGCAAGACCCGGACGTACTCGCTCTCCGTGTCTGCCCATGACAGGTCACGGTCTGGGGTGGGGCTGGGGACGACGACGATCGTGGAGCAGCCGATCGCCTGGGCGATCTTCCCCAGTTCGTGCAGGCGCGCCTGGATGCGGGCATAGTCTGCGCCGCGGAAGGCGATGAACTCGATCGAGTTGATGGTCAGCGGCAATATGCCGTGATGCACGAACAGGGCGTTGAGATCGGTCAGCGAGTGGGAAAGCAGGTAGCGGTCGATCTTGGCTGCCCAGATCTCGAGCGCCGTGAATCCCGCCCCGGCGGTGACGGCTACATCCGTTTCGAGATCGCTGGTCATCGTGGTTGCGCCGTGGAAAGCCAGTCTCATTGTTTACCTTTATCCATTCGATACAGTTGGCATGGAGCCCGGCGGGCTACATCTTCATCACGATCTTCATCGCCTGCTTGGGCTTGTGCTGGAGCGTCTTCATATCCAGGCCGAGCAGGTCGAAGGCGCCCAGTCCTTCGTCGAACGGGATGACCCGGGTGAAGAAGGGCGCCATGTTCAGCCGCTCTTCCTGGAAGATGCGGATGGAGGGCACCATCGTGTTCTGACCGAGGTACAAGCCGAGGATCTTGGTCGCCCAGCGGGTGATCTCGTTCGGGACGATGTTCAGGTTGATGGACGAATCCATGCCAAAGGGCAGCACCTTGCCGCCCGGTGTGACGCACTCCAGCGCCTGTCCGAGGGCGTTGCCGGTCGCCTCGATGACGATATCCGCCTTGCGTCCGTAGGTGAAGTCGGTGATCTTGCGGACCACATCCTCTTCCTGCGGGTTCCAGACCGTCAGACCGCATTGGCGGGCAACGTCGATGCGGAACGGATCGATCTCGGTCACTGCCACCTTGGCGGCGATGTTCCTGGCGAACTGTGCGAACAGGTAGCCGATGGGACCGAAGCCGAGGATCATGACGTAGTCGTAGGGCAGCATCAGCAGGGTGTTCATCCCGTTGACCACGGTTGCCAGGGTCTCGACCTGCGTGCCGAGGATGTCGTCGATCCCCTCCGGCAGGACGAAGCACTGCTTCTCGGGCACGAGACAGTATTCGGCATAGCCGCCGTCGCGCATCACGCCCAGGGCGCTGGTCTTGATGTCCACGCATTGACTGGTGAGACCCATGCGGCAGAAGGAGCAGAAGCCGCAGCGGATGTTGTTGTCAACGGCAACGCGGTCGCCCACCTTCATATGGTGGACGTGCGAGCCGACCTCGATCACCTCGCCGCAAAACTCGTGTCCGAGCACGGTATCGGGCTTGAAGTGGTGTTTCCCCTCGATGATCTTGATGTCCGAGCCGCAGATGCCGACTGCCTTGACCTTGAGCAGGACATCATCGGGGTCCTTGACGGTGGGGATGGGTCTTTCCTCGAACACGAGCCGACCGACATCCTTGAAAACGTACGCCTTCATTTTGTCCATGTTCCATCTCCTTCTTGAAGTGTGAACCAGGTTATGCACACGTGTGCACGAATAGCTAAAAAAGAGGGGAGGGGTCGAGCCTGCGCCTGGTCGTGCCAGGAACCGACCTGCCCCCGCCCGTTCTCAGCGCTGGATGCGCGCCGATCCGCCGGCGGCGAACGCCCGCACCTGCTCGAGGGTTGCCATGGTCGTATCGCCCGGGAAGGTGGTCAGCAGGGCACCATGCGCCCAGCCGAGGTCCACTGCCGCCTGCTCCGCCTCGCCGCTCAGCATGCCGTAGAACAGACCAGAAGCGAACCCATCCCCGCCGCCGACCCGGTCGTAGACATCCAACTCGCAGGTGGGCGAGGTATAAGCCTGCCCATTGATCCACGCCACAGCACCCCAACTGTGGCGGTTGGTCGAGTGGACCTCGCGCAGGGTGGTGGCGACGACCCTGACCTGCGGGAACTTCCTGACCACCTCGTCGATCATGCCGAGGAACGCCGCCGGGTCGAGTTTGGACCTGGCGCCGGCAGCGGGTCCCGGCAGCCCGAGACCCAGCTGCAGGTCCTCCTCGTTGCCGACCAGCACATCCACCTGTTCCACCAGGCGCGCCAGGATGGAGGCGGCTTTTTCCTGCCCACCCCACAGGCTCCACAACTTGGCGCGGTAGTTCAGGTCGAAGGACACGACCGCACCGGCTTGCCGGGCGGCTTGCATGCCTTCGAGGATGAGTTCGCCGGTGGTCGCCGAGAGCGAGGCGAAGATGCCGCCGCTGTGGAACCAGCGCACGCCGCGGGCGAAGATCTCCTGCCAGTCGATATCGCCCGGCTTCAACTGGGCGGCGGCTTCGTTGGCGCGGTTGTAGAAAACCAGCGGGGCGCGCACACCGAAACCCCGGTCGCTGTAGACGGTTGCCATGTTGGGACCCGTGACGCCGTTGTGGGCGAAGTGTTTGTAGAACGGTCTGACGCCCATCGCCCGGACGCGCTCGGCGATCAGGTCGCCGATGGGATAGTCCACCATGGCGCTGGCGATGCCGGTCTTCAAGCGGAAGCAATCTGCCAGGTTCGCGGCGCAGTTGAACTCTCCGCCCGAAACGTGGATCTGGCAGGCGGCTGCCTTGCGGAAGGGGACCACGCCGGGATCCAGGCGGTGCACCAGGGCGCCCAGCGACAGGAAATCCAGTTCACCGGAGGGTTTGAGGTTGAGTCCGTATTTCATCACTTCTCCTTCCCGTCTGCGCCCGCCTGGCGGGGCGCCTCGATCCACGCCGTGTGGAATGTGCCTTCCCGGTCGATGCGCCGGTAGGTGTGGGCGCCGAAGGCATCGCGCTGCGCCTGGGTCAAATTCGCCGGCAGGCGCTCGCTGCGGTAGGCGTCATAATAAGCCAGCGAGGCACTCAATGCCAGCACCGGGATGCCCATGCCCACCGCCGCCTGCACCACGCGGCGCCAGTCCCCCTGCCGTTCCGCCACCGCCGCCCGGAACGAATCATCCAGCAGCAAGTTGACCAGGCTGGGCGCGCGCCGGTAGGCGGACATGATATCGCCCAGCAGGTCGGCGCGGATGATGCAGCCCGCCCGCCAGATGCCGGCGATCGCCTGCGGGTCCAGGTCGTAGCGGTATTCGTCCGAGGCAATGCGCAGCAGCCCCAGCCCCTGGGCATAGGACGTGATCTTGGAGGCGTACAGGGCGCCGCGGGCAGCCTGGATCAAGGCGGCACGGTCGCCGGGTTGGACGCGCCCGGGTCCGCTCAAGCGCTGACTGGCGACCAGGCGCTGGGTTTTCAGGCTGGACAGGATGCGGCTTTCCACGGCGGCGTTGATGGTCGGGATGGGGGCGCCCAGGTCGAGGGCATTCTGCGAGGTCCACTTGCCGGTGCCTTTCTGCTGGGCTTCATCCAGCACCAGATCGACAAGCGGTTGACCGGTATCCGGGTCTGTCTTCGCCAGGATCGCGGCGGTGATCTCGACCAGGTAGGAGCGCAATTCTCCCTGGTTCCATTCCTGGAAGAGGCTGCCCAGTTCGGGTGCGGTGAGTCCCAAGCCGCGGTGCAGCAGGTCGTACACCTCGGCGATCAACTGCATGTCGCCGTACTCGATGCCGTTGTGCACCATCTTGACGTAGTGCCCGGCGCCGCGCGGTCCCATGTAGTCCACGCAGGGCTGCCCGTCCCCGGCTTTGGCGGCGATGGCGCGCAGGATGGGCGCGACCGCCTCCCAGGCTGGGCGCTGACCACCGGGCATGATCGCCGGTCCCCACAGGGCACCCTCTTCACCGCCCGAGACTCCCGTGCCGATGAAATTGAAACCATCGGCTTCGAGTTCCTTGTTGCGCCGCTCAGTATCCAGGAAGTGGGAATTGCCGCCGTCCATCAGGATGTCGCCCGCTTCCAGGTGCGGCTTGAGCTGGGCGATGGCGGAATCGACCGCCGCCCCGGCGGGGACCATCAGCAGGATGCGGCGCGGCTTTTCCAGGAGTGCCATCAGCGCGGCGGGCGACTCCGCAATGATGATCTGCCTGCCCGCCGCCGGACCTGCCATGAAAGCCGCGCTGCGGGTGGGATCCAGGTCGTAGCCCGCCACGGGGAAGCCGTTGCGTTCCATGTTCAGCGCCAGGTTGTGCCCCATGACGCCCAGACCGACGATGCCGATCTTAGCCTGCATGCCTGTTCTCCAATCCGCCTGCCGCCTTGAGGCGGTAGAGCACCTCGCCGGCGCGCGGCACATACAGCACCCCTTCACCGGCGCGGTCCTGCCATGCCTCGACCTGAATGCTGCGGGGGTCCAGGTAACCCAGGTTCAGGCGGGCGCAGTCCGCGGCGGAGATGCCGCTCGCCAGGGTGAGGCGAACATTCGGTTTCTCGATGCCGTCCTCCATCACGCCGCCGCCGCGCAGGTGGGTGCTGTGCGCCAGCACACCCAGCGGGATGTGGCGGTACTTTTCCCAGTTCTCCAGGAAATAGGGCAGGATGTGGTAGCCGATCTCGAAGATGTGTTTGCCGTGCACGCGGCTGACCTCGTGCAGGTGCGGGGCGTGGATGATGACTTCCCCGCCGACCGCCACCACCGGTTCCAGTTTATACATGGCTTTGGCGGCGGTCCAGAGTTCGTCGTACATCGCAGGGGCGCAGGAAAGCACGCGCTGGTAGGGTTTTTCGCACCAGACCACGTTGCGCTGCATGGACAGTTCCGCCGCGGCACGCCAGGAGTCGTACAGGTCGCCGAGGAACATCCCGCACGGGTCGTGCCCCTCCAGGACGAGCGCCAGCAGTGTCACGGGCGTGGGCAGGCGCCGCGCGGCGGCATGGATCATGCGGCGCACCGGGGTTTCCTGGATGCCGATCGTCCCGACCACGCCTGCCAGCGCGCCCAACCAGTGGGTGGCGTGGATCATCTCGGGACCCGAGATGCCGGGGAAGAGGTACTTGGCGCCGCCCGAAAAGCCGGCTACCTCGTGCGGGAAGGTCGGGCCGAGGATGATGATGTGGTCGACTTCCAGGGCAAGGCGGTTGATGCGCACCTCCACCTCGGCGGGCAGCGAGGCGTGCCAGTGCCCGCCTGCAAGGGTGCGCATCTCCTGCGCCTCCAGCCTGCCCAGGCTTGCCAGCTGCGACGGGTCGTCCCAGGCGTGGTTGAGCAGGCGCACCGGCGCGTACCTGCCGTGGCGTTCCTGCGCGCTGATGGCGAGCAGTTCGTTCAGCCGTTCCTCATCCAATGGCGGGTGGGTGCCCAGGGCGACGAGGAAGGTGAGTTCCTTCGCCTCGCGCAGCGCCTCCACCAGGGCGCGGAAGAGGAATGCCAGCGGCAGCGAGCGGGTGTGGTCGGGGATGAGCACGAGCACTTTCTGGCGCGCGAACTGCCCGGCAAGACCCTGGTGCAGGATCGCCAGCATCTCCGGCTCGCTGAGCCGTTCGCCTGGTGGACGGGTGATCTGTGCGCTGATCGTTTCCATATACCCTGGTTCAAACGCCGCTGAATGCCGAGAAACCGCCATCCACCGGCAGCACGATGCCGGTGACAAACGCCGAGGCGGGGGAGAGCAGGAAGAACAGCGCGCCCAGCAAGTCCTCCGGCGCGCCGAAACGTCCCATGGGTGTGTGCCCCAGGATGGTACTGCCGCGCGGCGTCAGCCCGCCAGTCGCCTCTTCGGTCAGCAGGAAGCGGTTCTGGCTGGTCAGGAAGAAACCCGGGGCGATGGCATTGACCCGGATGGCGGGTGTGTATTCCGTTGCCATGTGGACGGCGAGCCACTGGGTGAAGTTGCCCACCCCGGCTTTGGCGGCGGAGTAAGCGGGGATGCGGGTCAGCGGGCGCAGGGCGTTCATGGAGGCGATGTTCAGGATGATCCCGGCGCCCTGCTCCGCCATGACCTTGCCGAAGACCTGCGAGGGCAGGATGGTGCCCATCAGGTTCAGGTCGAAGACCCAGCGCATGGCTTCCGCCGGCAGGTCGAAGAAGCGCTTATCGGCGCTGGTGGTGGCTTGCGGGGAATTGCCGCCCGCGCCGTTGACCAGGATGTCGACGCGCCCGAAGCGCTCCACCACCACCTGCGCGGCTGCTTCCAGGCTGGCCCGGTCGAGCACGTTGCAGGCAATGGCAAGCGCCTCGGCATTGGTGAGACGCAGTTCCTGCGCCAGCGATTCAGCCGCCCCCGCATCAAGGTCCAGCACGGCGACCTTCACGCCGCGCTGCGCCAGCGCCCGGCACATGCCCGCGCACAGCACGCCTGCGCCGCCGGTCACGACGGCGGTCTTGCCGGAGAGGTCGAAAAGTTGGGCGAAGTCGGTTGTGTTCATGGCAGACCTTTTCTCTACAAGCAAGGCGAGGGACGGACTTTCAATCCTTCCGGAGGCTCCCCGGGTCGCCGAGGACGCCACGGAACGGGTCCAGGTGGCGGGTGAAGTGTTTGACCAGGTTGGCATGGTATGCCTCCAGGTCGGCATGCAGTGCGTCCATCAGGCGCTCCCGGAAGCGCAGGTCGCCGCCGGCGGTGCGATCGGTCAGCACGGAGCCGTAGGTGACATGCAGAATCTCGCGCGCATCGAACTGGTCGAGCAAGCTCACCCAGTCCACGACCGCGTTCGGCAGGGGGGCGCGCTTGAGTTCCGCCGAGACATGGTAACTGACCCGGTCGTTCTTGTAGCGCTCGCGGGCAAACAGATAGATCTCCTTGAGCAGGGCGGCATCGCTTACCGCCAGGGTGCGCAGGGCTTCCAGGTAACTGGTCCCGGCGGTCTTGACATGGATGCGCGTGCCCCAGTGCTTTGCCAGCAGGGGATAGACAGAGAACTTGTCCGAGCCGGAGTGCAGGCTGAT
>JBFYSG010000235.1:0-18222 GCA_041301835.1 Chloroflexota bacterium
GCATGGGCATCCAACCCGCCATCAAGGACGCACGCCGCGAAGCCGTGGAATACCTGTGGTTTGTGGGTGATTATGCCTCCTACAGCGCCACGCTTACCGACGTTACCCGCAAGACAGCTGAAGTGTTCCAGAAACTGGGACTCAATTTCGGCATCCTGTACGACAGCGAGCGCAACGCCGGCAACGATGTCCGCCGTGCGGGCGAAGAAGGCTTGTTCGAGATGCTGGTCGACAAGAACAACCAGGTGCTCTCGAAGGTCAAGTTCCAGACCCTGGTCACGACCGATCCGCACTCCTACAACACCCTGAAGAACGAGTATCCGGACACCGGCAGCGAACGACCGGAAGTGCTCCACTATGCCGAATTGCTGGATAAACTGATCGCTTCCGGCAGCCTCAAGTTCAGCAAGAAACTTGGCTATAAGGTCACGTACCATGATCCCTGCTACCTCGGACGCTACAACGGCATCTACGATGCCCCGAGGCGGGTCATTGAAGCCACCGGGTGCGAGATCGTCGAGATGCCGCGCAACCGTGAACGCGCATTCTGCTGCGGCGCCGGTGGCGGCAGGATCTGGATGGAGGAGAAGGAAGTCAAGGAAAGACCGAGCGAAAGCCGCATCCGGGAAGCCGCCAGCCTTGACGGCATCCAGGTCTTCGTGGTCGCCTGTCCCAAGGACTATACCATGTACAAGGACGCGGTGAAGACCACCGGCAGCGAGCAGACGCTTGCGATCAAAGACCTGATCGAGTTGGTGTACGAAGCACTTTAGCACACAGCGAGGTTAAACAGGACGGACTGCTCATAATGGCAAAGACCAGGAGAATTCTGCAAGACCTTGGCTCCCGGTTCAAACGTGGTGTGAGAAGTTCCATCGCCACCAGGCTGTCCTTGAACCTTGTCATCCTGATTGCGCTGAGCGGTCTTCTGTTCACCCTGGTGGGCGTCAAGACGATCTCCGACCTGATCGTCTCGGAGGCGGAAGAACGGGTGCGGAACGACCTGAATACGGCACGGCTGATCTACCAGGCAAAGCTGGACCAGGTGAGCCAGGCGGTGGAATTCACTGCCACCAGAACCTTTATAGAAGATATCCTGCAAGCAGAGGACATCAACCAGGAATATATCAACGAACTGGTGCGTTTCAAGGAGAACGAGGGTCTCGACATCCTTACCTTCACCGATGAGACCGGGCTTGTCGTCCTGCGAACGAACAACCCCGCTCTAAGGGATGATGACGAGAGCACCCAGGCGTTGATCGCCACCGTGCTCGCCACGAAGATGGCAACCGCCGGGACGATCATCATCTCTGCCGAGGACCTTAACAAGGAATCGCCGGAACTGGCTGAGAAAGCCCATTTCATCTTCATCAACACACCGATGGCGATCCCCCGGGCGGAGACCGAGGAAACCTCGGGCATGATGCTCGCCGCCGCGGTGCCGGTCTTTGACAATCGCTCCAACCTGATCGGCATCGTCTTTGCCGGCACCCTGCTGAACCGCAACTATGAGATCGTTGACGAAGTCAAGCAGACCGTCTTCCAGGGCGCCGTGTACGAGGGCAAAGACATGGGCACCGCCACCATCTTCCAGGCGGATGTCCGCATCTCGACCAACGTGAGCAATACGGATGGCACGCGTGCCATCGGCACCCGCATCGCCGCCGATGTGTACGAGCAGGTGGTCGTCAAAGGCGAGCAATGGGTTGGTCGGGCTTACGTGGTCAATGACTGGTACATTGCCGCCTACGAGCCCATCCGCGACCCGGGCGAAAAGATCATCGGGATCATCTATGTCGGGATCCTGGAACAGAAGTACACGGACATTAACAATCGAGCGGTGCTGGTCTTCTCGGGCATCACCCTGACGGGCGTCATTGTTGCCATCCTGCTCGCCCTGCTCATCTCGCGTGGCATCTCCTCCTCCATTCGGAACCTGGTGACCGCCTCGAGACAACTGGCGAACGGCAACCTGGATGCAAAGGTCAGCAAGGTCTCCAACGATGAACTCGGCGACCTGGCAGATACCTTCAACATCATGGCAACCGCCCTGAAAGACCGGGACGAGAAGTTGAAGGAATATGCCAAGAAGAAGATCATGGAGTCTGAACGGCTGGCGCTCATCGGTCAACTCTCTGCCAACGTGGCACACGAGTTGAACAACCCGCTCCAGGGGATCGTCACCTATTCCTACCTGCTGCTGGAGGATGAAGAATGCAAGGATGAGGCCAGGTCGAACCTGCAGAAGATCGTGGTACAGGCGAACCGCTGTCGGGATATCATCCGGGGTCTCCTGGACTTCTCCCGCCAGAAGAAGCCCGACAAGACACAGTGCAATATCAACACCCTGCTTCAAGGCTGTGTGTCGCTGATCGAGAAACAGGCTCTTTTCCAGAACATCCAGATCGTCTGGAAATTGGATGAAAACCTGCCCAGGCTTATCCTGGATCCATCCCAGGTGGAAAGGGTCTTCCTGAACCTGATCATCAATGCAGCCGAAGCCATGGACGGGAACGGCAGGTTAACCCTGGCGACCAGGTACATCCGCTCGAAGAAGGTGGTCGAGATCAAGGTGCAGGATACGGGTCACGGCATTACCCAGGAGAACATCAGCAAGATCTTTGACCCGTTCTTCACCACCAAGGAAACAGGGCACGGCGTGGGACTCGGGCTGGCGATCAGTTACGGCATTGTGAAAGAACACAAGGGCAACCTGTATGTGGAAAGCGAGTTGGAGAAAGGAACAACCTTTACTGTGAGTTTTCCGGTAACCAAGTTGAACAATAGTGTGAACCATGAAAGATAAGATCATTGCCCGGTTATTGATCATTGACGACGAGGAGGTCGTTCTCGATTCCTGCACCCAGATCCTCAAGGGCAGCGGGTATCAACTCGCGACCGCCGGGAATGGCACCCAGGGGATCGAATTGGTCAAGGAATACCAGCCGGACCTGGTTTTCGTGGACCTGAAAATGCCGGGCATATCCGGTTTCGAGGTCCTCGACCAGATCGCCGCCATTGACCCGACCATCGTCACGGTGGTGATCACCGGCTTCGCCACGGTCGGGTCGGCTGTTGATGCAATGAAGAAGGGCGCCTATGATTTCCTGCCCAAGCCTTTCACCCCCGACGAATTCCGCCTGATCACCCGCCGGGGCATCGAGCGGCGCAAACTCGTCCTCGAAACCATTGCCCTGCGCCGGGAAAAGGAACTGTTGCGCGAGCAGTTCGCATCCATCGTTTCGCACGAACTGAAAGCCCCGCTCGGCGCGGTCCAGCAGAACCTGTTCGTGCTCGAATATGAGCTGGAGAGCTTGATGAACGCCGACCAGAAAGGGAAACTGGAGCGCATCAAAATCAGGATCGAGGAACTTTTAAAGTTGATCAACTCGTGGCTGCGGGTCATCTCGGTGGATATCAACAAGTTGAAGGAAGGCTTTACCCCAACCCCGATCTCCACCCCGCTTGCCAGCGCACTCGAAAGCATGGCGCCCCTTGCCGCACGCAAGGCGATCGAGATCGTGCGCGCCGACGCCGAACCGGTACCCCTGGTCGATGGGGATGCCTTGAGCCTTTCTGAAGTCTTTGTGAACATCATCGGCAACGCCATCAAGTATTCACCCGACGGCA
This sequence comes from Chloroflexota bacterium, assembly GCA_041301835.1. GTDB lineage: Bacteria > Chloroflexota > Anaerolineae > Anaerolineales > Villigracilaceae > UBA877. Next base: position 3,631 of record JBFYSG010000235.1, read on the forward strand.
CACGGGTGACCATCAGCGTGGCAACCAGCGGGAACCAGGTGCTGGTGTCCGTCAAGGACAGCGGGGTCGGCATCGCCGAGGAAGACATCCCGCACATTTTCGAGGGCTTCTACCGTGGAAAATCCGGTCAAGCCCAGGCTGGGCACGGCATTGGACTGGCGGTCAGCCGCCAGATCGTGGATGCCCATGGTGGTTCGATCACCGTGGAGAGCGAATTAGGCAAGGGGACCACCTTCGTGGTCAGTCTGCCTGTATCGAGTACCTAGACAGCCCCTAACCGGGCGACTTCATACCATTTGATTGGAGGCGTAGAATGTCCAAGAAATTACTGATGATCGATGACGATCCCGATTTCGTTGCAGGTATCAAGGCAGTCCTTGATAATGCCGGATTCGAAGTCGAGGTCGCCTACAATCCGAAAGACGGGTTGCATGCGCTGCAGACCAAGCAGTACGACCTGCTGCTCCTGGACATCATGATGGGGCGCGGCGCCGAGGGCATCATGATCGCCCGCAAACTGCGCAAGGATGCCAAACTTCGCGAGATGCCCGTCCTGATCATCACCGGCATGCGCGAGCAGATCGCCTTCCTGTTCCCCGGCGAGCCGATCCATCCCCGCTTCGTGGAAGTGGACGAACTGGTTGAAAAACCGCTGGAGCCAAAACTCCTGCTGGAGAAGGTCAACAGCCTGATCCAGACCGCCGAAGCCCGAAAAGCCGGCAAGGGATGATCTCACCAGGCGGCGACCAGGCTGAGGTTAAAGCCTGCCTGGAGCCGGAGAGGTGAACTCTATGACCGATACACTATCATTCAATCAGGAAATATCCAACCTGCTCTATGCCGCCGAAGGCGAGCCTCTGCAGACCTGCATCCAGTGCGGCACATGTTCGGGCACCTGCCCCGTTGCGCCCTTCATGGACTACTCCCCACGCCAGATCATCGCTCTGATCAATGCCGGGAACAAAGAAGCGGTGCTCGAGAGTAATACATTCTGGTATTGCGCCTCATGCTACCACTGCACCGTGCGCTGTCCGCAGGAGATAAATATCACCGAGTTGATGTATGCACTGAAACGCTATTCGATCTGGAAGAGCCAGCACCAGGAAGGCTTGATCGGTCCAACCTTCTCGGAAGCGTTCGTCAAGATGATCGTGCGCGGCGGACGCTCCTTCGAGCCCATCCTGGCGCCTTCCTACATCTTCAGTTTCAACCTGCGTGAACTGCTCACCGAGGTCACCGGCGCCACCGAACTACTGCTCAAAGGCAGACTGCCGATCCTGCCAGCCCGCATCAAGCGCCTGGAGAACTTCAAGCGCATGATCGGCAGGATCATCCCGATGGGAGGTCTCGAATGAAAGAATATGCGTACTTCCCGGGCTGTTCGCTGGAGAAGATGGCAGTCAGTTATCACCAGTCAACGCTGGAGACCACCAAGAAACTCGGGATCAAGCTCAAGGAACTCGAAGATTGGAACTGCTGCGGCGCGACCACCTACTTCTACATCGACGAACTGCTGGCCTACACCCTCTGCGCCCGCAACCTGGCGATCGCCGAAAAGACCGGGTTGGATGTGGTGGCACCGTGCAGTGCCTGCTATAAGAACATGTTCTTCACCGCCGCGCACCTGAAAACGGATGCCGACCTTGCCGAGCATGTCAACTTCGCCCTTGAAGAGGATAACCTGCAGTATAACGGCGGCGTGAACGTCAAACATCTTATCGAGGTTTTTGCCCATGATCTTACCCCCGAGGAGATCAAGAGCAAGGTCACCCACCCGCTTGAAGGGGTGCGTGTTGCCCCGTATTACGGCTGCCAGATCGTCCGCCCCCAGAAGGGAAAAGAGGATGTGGAACAGCCGCAATTCTTCGAGGGCATCCTCGAAGCCATTGGCGCCACGCCAGTGAATTATCCGTTGAAGATGCGCTGCTGCGGCGGTTCGCTCATCATTTCCAGCCGCACAGCCGCCCTGACCATGGTGCGCAACCTGCTCAAATCAGCGGTGGATTCACAGGCACAGGTCATCGCCACCGCCTGCCCGATGTGCCAGGTGAACCTGGAAGTGTACCAGCAGCAGGTCAACCTGGAATTCGGCACCGATTTCAATTTCCCGGTCATGTATTTCACCCAGTTGATCGGTCTGGCGTTTGGGATCCCCCCGAAGAAACTGGGGATTGGGAAGGAATTCGTCGCGGTCTTACCCTCACTGGTCCCGGCAGGTAAAAAATGAAACAGATCCGGACCCTGGAATAAAGGAGCGAAACGTATGGAAAAGAAAGAGAAGATAGGCGTATACGTTTGTCACTGCGGCACCAATATCGCCGGTGTGGTCAATGTCGGCGAGGTCAGCACCTGGGCTGCGGAAAACCTCAAGGATCAGGGCGTGGTCATTGCCCGGGATTACAAGTTCATGTGCTCCAGCCTGGGGCAGGAACTGATCCAGAAGGATATCAAGGAACTTGGCTTGACCCGGGTCGTGGTAGCCGCATGTTCTCCCCACCTGCACGAAGCCACCTTCCGCAATGCCTGCAAGGGCGCAGACCTGAACCCGTACCTGTGCGAACTGGTCTCCATCCGGGAACAGTCCTCCTGGGTGCACACCGACAAGGTCGCCGCCACCGAGAAAGCCAAGGCATTGATCTCCGGAGGCGTCTCACGCGTGGTGCACCATGAAGCGCTTGAACCCCTGCATGTTCCCATCCATCCTGCCACCCTGGTGGTCGGCGGCGGTATTGCCGGCATCCAGGCGGCGATCGAGATCGCGGATGCAGGCTTCCAGGTCTACCTGGTGGAGCGGGAACCTTCCATCGGCGGACACATGGCGCAGTTCGACAAGACCTTCACCACCCTTGACTGCTCCGCCTGCATCCTGACCCCCAAGATGGTGCAGGCAGGCAACCACCCCAACATCACCTTGCTCACCTATTCCGAGGTCGAGAAGGTCGATGGGTACGTGGGCAACTTCGTCGTCAGCATCCGGAAACGCGCCCGCTCGGTGAACGAGAAGGATTGCACCGGATGCGGCATCTGTTGGGAAAAATGCCCCAAGAAGGTCGTGGACAATGTCTATGAGGTGGGCATGGGGACCCGCAAGGCAGTCTATGTCCCCTTCCCGCAAGCCGTGCCCAAGTACCCGGTCATTGATCGCGAGAACTGCACGTACTACATCAAGGGCACCTGCAAAGCCTGTGAGAAATTCTGCCCTACCAATGCCATCAACTTCGCCCAGGAGGACGAGATCCTCAATATCGAGGTCGGTAACGTGATCCTGGCGACCGGTTATGATGCCTTCGATGCCCACCGCATCACCCAGTATGGCTATGGTCGCCTCGCCAACGTATTCACCAGCCTGGAATTCGAGCGCCTGAGCAATGCCGCCGGTCCGACCGGGGGGAACATCGTCATGCGTGACGGCAAGACCACGCCCAAAGTGGTCGGCATCGTCCATTGCGTCGGCAGCCGCGACAAGAACTACAACGAATACTGCTCGGCTATCTGCTGCATGCAGAGCCTCAAATTCGCCCACCTCGTCCATGAGCGCACCGGCGCGGAGGTGTATAACTTCTACATCGACATCCGCACGCCTGCCAAGGGATACGAGGAGTTCTATCACCGCCTGCTCGAGGAAGGTACGCACTTTGTGCGCGGCAAGGTCGCCGAGATCAGCGACGCCGTCCGCCTGCCTGGCGAGGAAGGCAAACTCATCATCCAGGTGGAGGACACCCTCACCGGCAATCAACTGCGCGTACCGGTGGATATGGCGATACTCTCAGCCGGCTTGGAACCTCGCGCCGACGCCAAGGAAGTTGCCAAGAAGTTCGGCATCTCGTGCAGCGCCGACGGCTGGCTGATCGAGCGGCACCCCAAGTTGGACCCGGTTTCCACCGTGACCGAGGGCATCTATATCGCCGGTTGCGTGCAGGGACCCAAGGACATCCCAGCCAGCGTGGTGCAGGGAGCGGCGGCAGCGGCCCGCATCCTGGGCAAGATCCAGCAGAAAGAGGTTTTGCTGGAACCGGTGCGTGCCAGTGTCAACCAGGATCAATGCTCCGGCTGCCGCATCTGCAACAATGTCTGCCCGTTCAATGCCATCCTCTTCCACGAAGATACGATGGTGAGCGAAGTCAACCCGGCTCTCTGCCAGGGTTGCGGCACCTGCGTGGCGGCTTGCCCGGCAGGCGCGATCTCGGGAACCGGCTTCTCGAATCTCCAGATCCTCTCACAGATCGATGGCCTGCTGATGTTGAATATCCCCAGGAAGGAGGCAGTGGTGTAACCCGGGTCATCCCATGACCCTGTCCTTCGAATGTTACGCCAGGAGAAAAAACATGTCTGATAAGCCTGAAACCAAGCAATTCGAACCCACCATCATCGGCTTCACCTGCAACTGGTGCTCCTACCGTGCCGCCGATATGGCTGGTACCGCCCGCATGAAATATGCTCCCAACGTCCGTCTCATCCGCCTGATGTGCTCCGGTCGTCTTGATCCCATGTTCGTCTTCAAAGCATTTGCCGGCGGCGCTGATGCGGTTCTCATATCGGGTTGTCATCCGGGTGACTGCCACTACATCAACCAGAACTACAAAGCCATGCGCCGCTTCCAATTGATGAAGCGTGTCCTGGCCCAACTGGGTATCGAACCCGCCCGCCTGAAACTGCTCTGGGCAAGCGCCGCCGAAGGCGCCATCTTTGCCTCCGAGATCACCAAGTTCGTGGAAGAAGTCAGGGCGTTGGGTCCATTGAATTTCAATGCCACCGGGTTTGAGAACCAGCCCAAGGTGGAACACAAGGAGGTGCCAGCATGAGCAAGCCTAAATTCGCAATGTATTGGGCGGCATCCTGCGGCGGCTGCGAGATCGCAGTTTTGAACACCAACGAGAAGATCCTGGATGTGGATGCCAATTTCGAAGTGGTCTTCTGGCCCGTGGCGATGGATGCCAAGTACAAGGATGTCGAAGCCATGGAAGATGGCTCGATCCTGTTGACCTTGTTCAATGGCGGCATCCGCAACGATGAGAACGAGCACATCGCCAAACTGCTGCGCAAGAAGTCCAAGATCCTGGTCGCCTTCGGTTCCTGCGCCTGCGAGGGCTGCATCCCCGGTCTGGCGAATTTCTCGCCCTCCAGGGACATCACGGACACCGCCTTCAGTACCATATCCACGGATAACCCGGACAACGTGCGCCCCCAGACGCATTACATGATGCCCGAAGGCGAGATCACCATCCCGACCATTTATCCCGTCCTGCGCACGCTCGAACAGGTGGTGGATGTGGATTACTACATGCCCGGCTGCCCGCCCGAATCGCACCAGATCGCCGCGGTGATCGATCTGATCATCCAGGTACTGCAGGGCAAGGCGGAACTTCCGCCCAAAGGTGCCACCATCGGGGCGGGCAACTCCACCGTCTGTGATGAGTGCAAACGCAAGCGCAATGTCAAGTTGATCAAGGAATTCGGGCGCATCCAATTAATGCATGCCGACCCCGACCTCTGCCTGCTGGAACAGGGCATCCCCTGCAATGGTCCAGCCACACGCAGCGGCTGCAATGCCCGCTGTCCATCGGCGGGAGCCCAGTGCATCGGCTGTTACGGTCCTGCCGAAGGCGTGCAGGATTACGGTTCGCGCCTGATCGCCGCATTCGCCTCGGTCATCGACAGCGAAAAACCGGATGAGATCGACAAGATCCTGGACGGGCTGGTCGATCCCGCCGGGCAGTTCTACCGCTTCAACCTGGCTGGCTCCATGCTGCGAGCCGGCAAATCCGCCAAGGTAAGCGGCGATTGAGACTGGAGGCATCCAAAATGACACAGCGAATCACGATTGACCCCATCACCCGCCTGGAAGGGCACGGCAAGATCGAGATCTTCCTCAACGATGATGGCGATGTCGCCAACACGTACTTCCAGATCCCTGAACTGCGCGGTTTCGAGCGCTTCTGCGTTGGACGCCCGGTCGAGGAACTGCCCCTGCTGACCAACCGCATCTGCGGTGTCTGCCCCGAGGCGCATCACATGGCAGGCGCCAAAGCCGCCGATGCCGTGTACGGCGTGGATATCCCCTCCACCGCCAAGAAGCTGCGCGAATTGCTGTACATGGCATTCTACTGCACCGACCACACCACCCACTTCTATGCCCTGGGCGGACCCGATTTCGTCATGGGTCCGGATGCCCCCGTTGCCGAGCGCAATATCCTGGGAGTCATCCACAAGGTGGGACTCGAGATAGCCGGCAAAGTCCTGCAGATGCGCAAGTACGGGCATGATACCGTGGAGATCATCGGCGGGCGCAAGGTGCATCCCTGCACCTCCATCCCCGGCGGTCTCACCAAGGGTATCACCGAGGAACAGCGCGTCGAGATCGAAAAGATGGGGCGCTGGGCAGTCGAGTTCGGTCAATTCAGCCTGAAACTCTTTGCCGACGTCGTGCTGGCGAATAAGACCTATCTGGATCTCATCCTTGGCGATATCTATACGCATCGAACCTATTCCATGGGTATGGTGGACGAGAATAACAAGGTCAATTTCTACGATGGCAAAGTACGCGTCACCGGACCCGACGGCAAGGAACTGGTCAAGTACGCGCCCAAGGAATATCTCGACAACATCGCTGAACACGTGGAACCTTGGACCTACCTGAAGTTCCCCTACCTCAAGAAGGTCGGCTGGAAAGGCTTTGTGGACGGCGCTGATTCCGGCGTCTACATGGCAACCCCGCTTTCCCGGCTGAACGCCGCCGACGGCATGGCAACCCCGCTTGCCCAGGTAGAGTACGATAAATTCTACAAGACGCTGGGCGGCAAACCGGTGCATCAACGCCTGGCGATCCATTGGGCGCGCCTCATCGAGCTGCTCTACGCCGCTGAACGCTGGGTGGAACTTGCCACCGACCCCGAGATCACTTCGCCGAATTTCCACACCATTCCAACCGCCACCCCGACGGAAGGCGTGGGCATCGTGGAGGCACCGCGCGGCACCCTCACCCACCATTATTGGACGGACGAGCGCGGCGTGGTCACCAAGGTCAACCTGATCGTCGGCACCACCAACAACAATGCCCCGATCACGATGTCCATCATGAAAGCCGCCTCCAGCCTGATCAAGAAGGGCAATGTCAACGAGGGCTTGCTGAACATGGTCGAAATGGCGTTCCGCGCCTATGACCCCTGCTTCGGCTGCGAGACCCACTCGCTGCAAGGACAGATGCCGCTGGAGATCAGAATCCTCAAACCGGATGGCGAGATCGTGGAGGTCCTCAAACAGTTCATTGAGTGACCCCCCTGCAGGTGCGCATGGGTGGCTGAAAACGATCCTGGTTCCTGTTTTCAGCCACCTTTTCTACAACGGCGAAGCAATCTTGACCCGACTGGTGCATGAGGTTGCTTCGCTTTGTTCCCAGGAACATTCCTGGTTCGTATCGGAAAACACATGACCAAACGAATATCGGTTGTTGAAAACATCCTGTCTGCCAACGATTCGCTCGCACAGAAGAACCGCGCAGTGCTGGACCAATCAGGCGTCTATGCCATCAACTTGATGGCATCGCCGGGCGCCGGGAAGACCACCTTCATCTTGAAGACGCTCGAGGCGCTGCACGGACGCTTGCGCCTGGGCGTCATCGAAGGCGATATCGCCAGCTCCATCGATACCGACAAGGCGGTCTCCGCCGGCATCCCTGCCGTGCAGATCAACACAGGCGGGGATTGTCACCTGGATGCCGTCATGGTGTCCAAGGCGTTACCTGCCCTGCCGCTCACGGAACTGGACCTGGTCATCATTGAGAATGTGGGCAACCTGATCTGCCCGGCAAGTTTCGCGCTGGGGTCTCACATGAATGTGTTGATCGCCTCCATCCCTGAAGGTGACGACAAGCCATATAAATACCCCGGCATGTACCAGGGCGTTCAGGCGCTGATCATCAGCAAGATCGACCTGCTCCCGTATGTACCCTTCAACATGGATTATTTCCGCCAGGGCGTGGAGATGCTCAACCCCGGTCTGGTTACCTTCACCGTCTCGGCGAAGACAGGCGAAGGCATGCCCGCCTGGGCGGATTGGCTGGTCGGACAGGTGAAGGATCACACCGTATCCGGGGGAAAATGAGCACAGAACAGGAGACTGTAAGATGAGCGAAAGATCATCCTTCGATGCCCTGCTCCCGCCTGAAATGGCGGTCAAAGCGGAGGAGTTGGGCGTCCGAAAAGCCGGGATGGATGCCGGCAGGCTGTTCCTGCTGTCGGTCCTGGCGGGCGCATTTATCGCCATTGGCGCGCTGTTCGCCACGACCGTAAGCTCCGCCGGGGCGGATGCCGCCCTGCCTTACGGCATCACCCGCCTGGTGGCGGGACTCGCCTTCTCTGTGGGTCTGATCCTGGTCGTCGTCGGCGGGGCGGAATTGTTCACCGGCAACGCCCTCATCACCATCGCCTTTGCCTCACGGCGGGTAACCCTGCTGCAGGTGGTGCGCAACTGGAGCATCGTTTACCTGGGCAACCTGGTGGGTGCCCTGCTGACGGCAGCCCTGGTCTTCCTGGCAAAGCAGTACACCTTTGGCGGCGGCTCAGTCGGCTTGACCGTACTCGCCATCGGTGAAGCCAAGTGTGCGCTCTCGTTCATCCAGGCTGTGGTGCTCGGCATGCTGTGCAATGCCCTGGTCTGCATGGCGGTCTGGATGTGTTACAGCGCCCGCAGCACCACCGACCGCATCCTTGCCATCATCCCGCCCATCACGGCATTTGTTGCCGCCGGGTTCGAGCACAGCATCGCCAACATGTACTTCATCCCCATGGCACTGTTCGTCCGGGATTGGGGCGATCCCGCCTTCCTGGCATCCATCGGCACGACCGCCGCCGACCTTCCCCACCTCACCTGGGGCAATTTCCTGCTCGCCAACCTGCTGCCGGTCACCCTGGGCAACATCATTGGCGGTGGTATCATGGTCGGGCTGGTGTACTGGTTCATTTATAACCGCAAGGCTGGAGAACGCAGCGCCTGATGCCCGGTTGAACTCCACCGGTCAGGCATGCTACAATGTGGATATCCTATGATGGCTCGAACGATGAAAACCCTGGTGATAGGTCTCGGCAACCCCATTCTCGGTGATGACGGGGTCGGCTGGCGCGTGGCAGAGGCGGTTGGCCGCCTGACCGAGAACACGCCAGGCATCCAGGTGGAATGCTTTGCCCTGGGAGGGCTGAGCCTGATGGAACAACTGACCGGGTATGAGCGCGTCATCATCATCGATGCCATCGCCTCACACACAAAGCCTATCGGCACGGTCAGCCACTTCCCCATCACCGACCTGGTGGACCGGAGTTACGGTCACACCACCGCCGTGCACGATGCCTCGCTGCGCCAGGCGCTCAGCATCGGTCGCTCGATGGATGTCCCCCTGCCCAAGGATGAACACATCACGATCGTCGCCATCGAATCCGAAGCCGTCTACGACTTTTCCGAACAACTCACACCGCCGGTGGAGGCAGCAGTGCCCCTGGCAGTCAATACCGTGCTCGATCTGCTTCATATAAAAGGAGGATCCGATGATCTCATCTGAATACCTGCGCCGTTACCCGTTCTTTGCCCTGCTGACCGATGACCAGCTCAAGGATATCGCCAGGATCGCCGAGGAGAAAACTTACCCAAAAGATACCCTGCTGGTGAAGGAGAACGCATCCGCGAACTGCCTGATCCTGCTGGTCGAAGGCGACGTGGACCTGATCTACAGCGGTGGCGGGGAAGGCGCCATCTCCAACGCGCTGGTCGGTTCGATCGCACCTGGCGAGATGCTTGGCGTCTCTTCATTAATAGAGCCGTACAGCTACATCTCCTCGGCGCGTGCCACCATGCCCGTCAAGGTCCTCGAGATCGACGGTACCGCTGTGCGCGCCCTGATGCAGGCGGATACATCGCTGGGCTATACGCTTATGTGTAATGTCGCCGCGGCAGTGCTGGAACGCCTCAAGTACACACAGGTGGAACTGGCAGCTGCCCGCGCCTGAACGCCCCGGTTTACTCCGCAACCCGACCGGTCGCCGCTCGTATATCCGGGTGAAGCGAGTCCTGATCCATCCGGAGGTTATCATGAGCACACCTGTAACACCCCGCGAGGAGCACGATCACAGCAGGCTTCTCATCATCGCCGCCACGCTGGTCGCCCTGACCTGCATCATCTCCTGCGCCACCGTGCTTATCGTCCTGATCCTGCGTTTCTCGTGAGAGAGCCAGGCATCGCCGCCCAGGGCTCATCCCGACCGGGATGAGCCTTTCCATATCCCCGCAGGCGGGACCTAGTCCACGAAGAGCATGAAGACCTGGTTGCCGAGCAGGCGCCCGCGCCGGGTCAAGCGCAGAACGCTCCCTTCGCGTTCCAGCAAGCCGTGCCTCAGCGCCTGCCCGATCTCCTCTCTAAAAGCATCCTCCGGGTTCAAACCGTAAGCCTGCCTGAACCGGACCGCATCCACCCCCTCCTTCGTCAGGCGCAAGCCCAGGAACATGCTCTCCTGCATGCGCGTGCGCGCGCTGCGCTTTTCAGTGCGTACCACGGCGGGCGTACAGGGATAGGCGTACACACCCGCCGGGGAAGCCATGCGCTCCAGGTAGGTGCGGATGCGCAGCACATTAGAATAGCGCAGCGCTTGCACAGAACCGTGCGCGCCGGCGCCGAAGCCGAGATATTCCTGGTTGCGCCAGTAATGCAGGTTGTGGCGGCACTCAAAACCCATGCCCGACCAGTTGGAGATCTCATACTGGGTGAAACCATGCGCATCCAGTTCTTCACCCGCCTGCTCGTACAGGTCCGCCGCCAGGTCCGGGTCCGGGGCAGGCATGAGACCGCGCGCCACCCAGCGCCCGAAAGGCGTCCCCGCTTCGATGCTCAGGGCATACAGGGAAATATGCTCAGGGTGCAGGTCAAGGGCATGCTGCAGCGTGGCAGACCAGCGCGCCGCCGAGGCGCCCGGCAAGCCGTAGATCAGATCGAGGTTGAGGTTTTCAAAACCGGCGCGCCGCGCCCAGGTGACCGCCTGGAAAACCTCGTGCGGATCGTGGATCCGCTCCAACAGGCGCAATTCTTCCGGGTGAAAGGACTGCACACCGAAACTGATCCGGTTGAATCCCATGGCGCGCAGGTCAGCGAGCGCGGCGGCGGAAACCGTGCCCGGGTTCGCCTCCAGCGAGATCTCAGGGTCTTGCAGACTAAGCGTATCCTGGATGGCGCCAAGGATCTGCCCCAGTTGTTTCGCCGTTAACAACGACGGGGTGCCGCCTCCAAAAAAGACCGTATCGGCGCGCAGCGGTCGGGCGGCTGCCTGCCCGGTCATGCGGATCTCCCGGCAGAGGGCATGCACGTAGTCAGGGATCAGGGATTCCTGCCCGGCGTACGTATTGAAATCACAGTAGGCGCAGCGGTGCCTGCAAAATGGGATGTGGACGTACACAGCAAGCGCTGGTTCCAAGGATGGCAGGATCACGATTTGACGGCGCTTCCTTTCTTCACAGATGGCAGACCGACCAGGAGGGCAATAGGTCCCGCCAGCAGGAACCAGATGGCGTTCCCCAGCCCAAACCCATCCGCCGCCAACCCGATGAGCAGCGGCAGGAAACCGCCCACCAGCCCGGCGAGGTTCTCAATTGTCATCACCGTGGCAGAGCGTCTGGGTACTGCCGAATACAGCCTGCCCTTCAGGATGGCGTACCAGCCGGAGTTGAAGAATCCCAGCAAACCCGCCAGGATCAACTTTACCCACACCCAGGGCGCCAGCAGGAAAGCCGGGAACAGGATCAGTTCAAGCAGGACACTCCAGCGCAGGGCGCGCAGACCATCCACTTTCTCCAGCAGCGGGATCAACAGCAGGTCGCCCGCCAGGCCGGCGATCAACCAGACCAGCACCGCTCCAGCCGCCTGCGCTTCGCTCAACCCGGCGACATCGTGGAAGTAGAGCGCCAGGAAACCAAGCAGCACATCCAGCATGAGGTCCGAAAATTCAAGCAGCACCAGCCAGCGCAAGACCTCGCGCTGGCGCAGCAGCTGCAGGGCGGCACAAAAACCAGCCAGGACCTCGGATCCACGCGGCAGCCCGGGCTGCGTGCTGGTGTCAGGTGGGATCCGCCTCCAGACGAAGAGCAGCACCAGGATGGCGAGCAAGCCCAGAGCCAGGAAGACACCCCGCCAGCCAAAACCCAGCCCCGCGAAGCCCAAAAGCAGGAGCGGACCCAGGGTCACCCCCAGGGAGCCGGCAAAAGTCCAGCGCGCCATGTTGTGGTCATGGCGTTCCGGCTGGTTATCCATCAGGGTCGCCTGCGAGAGGGAGACAAAAGCGCCTGAGGCGGGGTAGAACAGGCTGAAAGCGACCAACAGCAGGATGAAGCCGGTGCCAAGACTGGTCAACAGCAGTGCCAGCGAGAACAGGATGCCGCCCCCCAGGATAAGCAGCCGGCGCTTCCAGACATCTCCCAGGATACCCAGGAACGGCTCAACGATGGTGGAGACCAGCCCCGGGACCGTCAGCAGGACCCCGATCTGGGTATAGCTCAGATCCAGGCTGGTCTGGATGGCGGGCCAGGCGGCCTCGGTGACACCGAAGACCAATTCATCCAGGAATTCGATCAGCAGGTAGGGAAGGTTGCTCACGGATGGTGTACCGGCGATAAAGCGCTGCAGGCAGGTTACGCCCGCGCTCTGAAGCGGGCAGCAAGCACGGGCGGTATCTCACTGAATCTGCCTCCCCACCCGAGCGGACTCCCCTGGGGATGCTCCGGCGGGAAGGCGCGTTCTTCGAAACCATCCAGCACAAGACCCGCCTGGAATCCAAGGTTGAGGTAGACATGCAGCGGACGGTCGAAGTAGATTTGGTGCGCAGGTTGACCCCGCATGGCCAGCCCGTGTGCCTGCGAGCAGGTCATGTAGCGCGAGACCTTGATGGCATACCTGGTCGTGATGCTGCCCTCCACATCGCTCTCCTCGACCACGTGCATGGCGCTGCTGTTATTGAATGCCGGGTGGGTCAGCGTGAAGACAAAAACACCGCCTGGCTTGAGCAGGCGCGGCAGGGCATTAAAAAGAGGTTCGATCTCTGCCATATCGAACAGCGCCATGTTGCACAGGGCGGAATCGAACGCCCTCTCACCCAGGGCAAGCAGGTCCGCCTCACAGGTGGCATCCCGCACCTGGTATTGGATGTTCATTCCAGGGGGTGTGCGCTGGATGGCAAGACGGATGAGTTCCGAGGAGAAATCCAGCGCTGTGACCGCCGCGCCCTGCTCCGCCAGGCGTCGGGCGAACAAGCCATTCCCACAGGCGATATCCAGGATGTGCTGTCCAGACTGTGGGTCAAGCAGGCGCATCAGCGCGGGGGCGCACAGCAGGTTGGCGAAATCGTTGCCTTCTCCCATGTGTTCATCCCAAAAGGAGGCATTGGCATCCCAGGCGCGGCGGGTTTCTTCGTTTGCCAGGTGGGGAGACGTATCCATGCGTACACCTTTTTAGCAATCCGTGTGTTAATTGAATGATATCAGATTCCCAGCCAAGAATTGGTACAATTGGCTCACTCCATCATCGAGGTGAGAAATGACAGCAATCGCTCCTGAAGCCAAACAACTCAAACGCGTGCAACGAGCATGGTACCTGTACGATTTCGGCAATTCAGCCTATGCCGCAGTCATCCTGCTGGCGGTTTTTTCGCGCTATTTTGTCGAGGAGGTTGCAAGGGATTCCGCCCTGCCGGGCACTACATTGTGGAATTATGCGGTTGTGATCGCCGCCCTCTTCGTGGCTCTGCTTTCACCCATCCTGGGCACCATCGCCGATTTCTCCAAGTCCAAGAAGAAACTGCTGGCTTTCTTCACCGCCCTGGCTGTGATCTCCACCGGTCTGCTCTTCTTTGTGCAGAAAGGGGACATCCTGATCGGGATGATCTTCTTCATCCTGGCGGAGATCGGCTACCGGGCGTCGCAGGTATTCTATGATTCACTGCTGGTGGACGTATCCACGCCCGAGACGATCGGCAAGGTCTCGGGGAATGGCTGGGCGATGGGCATGCTTGGCGGCATCGCCTGCCTGATCCTCGTGCTGATCCCCATCCAGGTGGTGGGCGGCACGCTTATGGTGCGGCTTGCCTTCCTTATCACGGCGGTTTTCTTCCTGGTCTCGTCCATCCCCCTGTTCCTGCGTGTCAAGCAGATCAACGAACCCGAAACCCTGCCCCCCGGCGTATCCACGGTGCGCATGGCATTCAAGAAACTCGGCGAGACCTTCCGGGACGTGAAGCGTTACAAGGAGTTCATCAAGTACGCGCTGGCGTTCCTCATTTACAACGACGGGATCATGATGCTGATGGACAATGCCGCCCTGATCGCCGCCATCCTGTACGGATTTGAGACATCCGAACTCATTATTCTCATCATCATCCTCCAGGTGGCAGGCGCGGCAGGTTCGTTCTTCTTTGGCTGGATCTCCCACCGCTACAGCAGCAAGCAGGCGATCGTTTACGCCCTGCTGATGCTGATGGCGGTGATCGGCTGTCTGTATATCTCGGATTCCAAGATGCTGTTCTACTTCATCGGCGCGCTTGCCGGCTTCTCGCTTTCCGGGGTGCAGGC
>JBFYSG010000236.1:0-4351 GCA_041301835.1 Chloroflexota bacterium
ACTTCACTTTTTCGAGCGGGATGCCGAGCGCCTCGGCAACCCCCTTGCCGTAAGCCGGGTCGGCTTTCTGGCAGTTCGCAATATGGCGGATCTTGATGAATTCGGGGGCATCACCCATCGCCCGGGCGGTGTTCTCGAACAGCACCTTCTGCTGCGCCTTGTTCATCAAGCGGAAGAGTTTTCCAGGCTGGGTGTAATAATCTGAATCGTCCTCACGGAAGTTCCAGTTGTCTGCCGCCCCGGACAGGTCCAGCGCGGGGTCTTTGTATTCCGGCTGCTCCTGCCATTCGCCAAAACTGTTGGGTTCGTAACCGATGGTGGCACCGGCGTTGCCATCCACGCGCATCTGACCATCCCGATGGGACGGGTTGGCGGGAGCGCTCCTGGGGCTGTTGACCGGGATCTGGTGATGGTTGACGCCCAGGCGGTAACGCTGCGCGTCGCCGTAGGAGAAGAGCCTGCCCTGCAGCATCTTATCCGGTGAGAAGGAGATGCCCGGCACGACGGCGGCGGGATTGAAGGCTGCCTGCTCCACATCCTGGAAGTAGTTCTCCGGGTTGCGGTTCAACTCGAGCACGCCCACCTCGATCAGGGGGAATTCCTTCTTGTACCAGACCTTGGTCAGGTCGAAGGGGTTGTAAGGCATCTTCCTGGCTTGTGCCTCGCTCATCACCTGGATATACATCGTCCAGCGTGGGAATTCGCCCCGCTCAATGCTCTCGAGCAGGTCGCGCTGGTGGCTTTCGCGGTCCCTGGCGACGATCGCCTCTGCTTCCGCGTCGGTCAGGTTTTCGATGCCCTGCTGGCACACCAGGTGGAACTTGACCCACACGCGTTCGTTCTTCGCATTGATCATGCTGAAGGTGTGGCTGCCGAAGCCGTGCATGTGGCGGTAGGAGCGGGGAATGCCGCGTTCGCTCATCGTGATGGTCACCTGGTGCAGCGCCTCGGGCAGGGAAGTCCAGAAATCCCAGTTGTTGGTGGCGGAGCGCATGTTGGTGTGCGGGTCGCGTTTCACGGCGCGGTTCAGGTCCGGGAACTTGTGCGGGTCGCGCAGGAAGAAGACCGGGGTATTGTTGCCGACCAGGTCCCAGTTGCCTTCCTCGGTGTAGAACTTCATCGCAAAGCCGCGGATATCGCGTTCGGCATCCGCGGCGCCGCGTTCCCCGGCAACGGTGGAGAAGCGCACGAACGCCGGGGTCTCCTTGCCAACCTTGGCGAAGATACTGGCTTTGGTGTATCGGGTGATGTCATGGGTGACGGTGAACTTGCCGAAGGCGCCCGATCCCTTGGCGTGCATGCGGCGCTCCGGGATCACCTCGCGGTCGAAATGAGCCAGTTTTTCCAGGTACCAGACATCCTGCATCAGCATGGGTCCGCGCGCACCGGCGGTGACGGCATTTTGATTTTCGGGTACCGGTGCGCCGGCAGCGGTGGTTAATTTCTTCTTTTTCATCGCAATCTCCTTATCGAAAAATGGAATCGGGTTGATCTAGGATTTGATCCTGGGCTTATGGGTGATCGTCATGGTGGTTATTCCACCTCCTGTTAATAACAATTCCTATTGGATAATTATTATCCCTGGCAGGTAAAAAAAGAGCCGCCGGGTCATCCACTTTGCCTGCACTCGGGGCACAGCCCGTAGAATGTGATCTGGGAGCGAATGATCTGGTAGCCGGAATGTTCCTCCAGTGCCTTGACCGCAGCCGGGGCAAGCTCCATGTCTCCATCCGCGATCTTGTTGCAGCGCATGCAGACCAGGTGCGGATGCGGCGCGGGATGATTGCCATCGTAGTGGCTGTCGTCACGCAGGTCGATCTCCAACACCTGGTTCATGTCCTTGAGCAGCGCCAGGGTCTTGTAAACCGTGGCATGGCTCATGGTCGGGAAGCGGGTCTTGACCCTGGCATGCAGCTGCGCCGCGCTGGGGTGTCCTTCACTGGCGGCGATCAGGCGCACCAGTTCCACGCGCTGCGGTGTCAGCCGGTAATCGCGTTCTTTCAGCGCTGTGATGAGTTCTTCGAATCGGGGTTGAGGATCAAGCATGGCAGCAGGTTTTCGATAACAAGTATTTATAGATAATCATTATCCGTAATTATACGCCAATGGTGTGAAAAAGCAAGCCTTGGCAGGACGGAATAGCCACGCCGTGCTACCCGCCGTCCTGCCGGGCTGGATCTTCAGCCCTCCCCGCTTCGGGGGGGCTTTCCCTGCCGGTCTGCTTTCGAGAAACGGGGAACCCGGTCAATTTTTGCCGCCATGCGCTCACACCCCTGCGGACAGCCGGGATGCGCAGGATGAACAGGCACAGCAACAGCACGCCCCACAGGATCGGCTTGAGGATGTCGCCCTGCAGGGCGAACAGGTCCCCCTTTTTTGCCAGGGCATAATGAAAGATGACCGCCACCCCGGCAAGATAAACCAGGCGATGCAGTTTCTTCCATCTCTTTCCCATCTTGCGCATAAAGAGATCGAAGGACGTGATCGCCAGCGGCAGAAGCAGCAACCCCGTGCTCAGACCGAGCAGGATGAAGGGCTTTTCGACCACCAGGCGCCCGATCTCGACCAGGTCGAAACCGTAGTCGATTGCCGCAAAGACCGTGAAGTGCAGGCTGGCATACAGGAACGCATACAGCCCCAGGGCGCGCCGGCGGGGAGCCAGCGCCCGCCAGCCGCTGAGCGTGGTCAGCGGTGTGACTGCCAGGCTGGCGATCAGGAAATACAGCGCCGCCCGCCCCAGGCGTTGTTCGATCTCCTGGATCGGGTTGATGCTCAAACCCCCGGCGAGCGCATCGATGCCGAGGCGCGCCAGCGGCAGGACGCCGAAAAGGTGCACAAGGATCCGCAGCCAGGGGAAGGTCTTTTTCTTCATCATTATTGCATGTCCCGTATCCAACAGCCTGTTCCGGATGGACTCAGGCGGGAGCCGCGCGCATGCGCCCGCTGCCATCCGCGCCTGTGGATATCCTAGTAATTAATGCCCAAGTCCATCCCCGCATACAGCCCGGCGACCTCATCGCCGTAGCCGTTGAACATCAGCGTGTCGCGCCGACCCGTCTCGCCGATGCGCCGTTCCGTGCGCTGGCTCCAACGGGGATGGTCCACTTCGGGGTTGACGTTGGCATAAAAGCCGTATTCATTCGGGGCGATCGTGCTCCACAGCGTGGGGGGTTGTACCTCGGTCAACTCGATCTTCACGATGGCTTTGATCGACTTGAACCCGTACTTCCACGGCACTGCCAGGCGCAGCGGGGCGCCGTTCGGGTTGGGCAGCACCTCGCCGTACAGACCGGTGGCGATCAGCGTCAGGCGGTGCATGGCTTCATCCAGGCGCAGCCCCTCGGTGTAGGGCCAGGGGTAGAACGGGCTTTTTTGACCCGGGAACTGCTCCGTGTCCATCAGCGTGGTGAACGTGACATAGCGCGCGCTGCTCATCGGCTCGACCTCCGCCAGCAGTTGGTTCAACTCGAACCCGTTCCACGGGATGACCATGCTCCAGGCTTCCACGCAGCGCAGGCGGTAGATCCGTTCCACCTGCTCGAACTTGAGCAGGTCCTCGAAGGCGTAGGTCCTGGGTTTATGCACCAAGCCGCCGACCTCCACTGCCCAGGGCGTGGACTTGAAATTTTCCGCCAGCGTGCTGACCGCCTGCTTGTCGGTGCTGAACTCGTAGTAGTTGTTGTAGTGCGTGATCTCATCGAAAGTGTTGGGGACATCCGGGGCGGGTGTCCCTGTGCCGATCTCATCCGGGTCGTTCGGATTGACCCCGCAGGCTGCCAGCAGGGAGGAGGCGCTGACGATGCCCGCCATTTTCAGCCAGTCGCGCCGCGAGAGATACAGGCTTTTGGGCGTGATCTCCGAGGACGGGATGCCTGCCGGTTGTCGTTTCGTCTTCATACCGATAATCTCCTTTTCTACCACCTGGGTAGCGATGCTTCCTGACCATTCGTATGCCCCCGAGTGTACCTTGAGGAGATTACAAAAACCTTAAAACCGGCGGACCGCCCGCCCGTTCGCCATCCCTTCAGGCGCGCAGAACGGATGCGGGGAGCGGGTCGAATGTCGGGGCTTCCTGTGCAGAGGGGCAGGAAAACCATCCGGGTTATTTGATCCCGGACGATCCTGTTTCAACGAAAATATAGCGCGCCGCGGCGTTGCCCAGGGTCACAGCCTGACCTTCCACCGCCAGCGTGATCGTCTGGTTGAAGGGCAGGATCTCGGTCACCACCACGCGCGTGCCCGGCAGGATGCCCTTCAACTCCAAATAGGCGAGCAGTTCGGCGTTCTCCTCCGCCAGTTCGTGGATGCGGCGGATGATGACCGTCTCCCCGGCAGGGATCGCCATCAGCGG
>JBFYSG010000247.1:0-5137 GCA_041301835.1 Chloroflexota bacterium
CTGCGCCTGGGCACGGGCGTCTTCTTCAGCTGGTCGCTGCCGCTGTACGGCACCGATTCGCCCGTCCACCAGGCGGGTTACATCTTCCAGGATGCCCATACCTATGATTCGCAGTCCTGGGCGCTGGCGCGCTCCGGTTCCCCGCTCTGGCTGGCATTCGACCGCACCTCCGGCATCGAGGAGCAGTACGGCGGCTTGACCCTGCTCTCCAGCCTGATCTACCGCCTGCTCAGCCCGGATGCGCACCGCCCCTGGCTCATCCTGCTGGTCACGGCGCTGGCTGGCGCGGCAGCCGCCGCCCTGGCATGGAAAGGTGCCAGTCGCGCCTGGGGGGAGCGCATCGGCTGGACGGTCGGCTGGGTCATGGCGCTCTACCCGGAATCCGTGCTGGCAGGCGCTTCCACGATCCGCGAGCCTTTCCTTACCTTCTTCCTCGCCGCCGCTTTTGCCATCCTGACCGGCTGGCAGGCAGACCGCAGCCGCTCCGCCTGGTTCTGGTTGGCGGCGTGTTTCCTGGCGGGGCTGCTGTTCTCACCCGGGGCGGCGGTCTTTGCGCTTGTGGTGCTGGGCGCTTGGACCTGGCTCCGCCGGCGTGAATTCCACCTGCGCTGGTGGTGGATCGCCGCGGCTGCCCTGCTTGGCGGGGGAGGCATCCTGTTCCTGGGCGTCTTGGTGGGCGGCACGCTGGAAGCGCCCGCTGGTCCGCTGGCGAATCTGGTGGACTGGCTGCGCTTCTCGGCTTTATACAGCGCCTACGAGACCGAGATGCAGTCCGGCTGGATCCAGACCCTGTTCAAGTCGCTGCCCGATTGGCTGCACCTGCCCTTCATCACCGCCTACGGGGTTGCCCAGCCGCTTCTGCCGGCGGCGGTGGCGGACCCGGCGGTGTGGCCTTCGCGCCTGCTGGCGATCCTGCGCGCCCTGGGATGGTACGCGCTGCTGCCGCTGCTGGTCTACAGCCTGCGCCCGATCCTTAAGAGCACCGAAAAAGGGATGCGCTCTCCGTGGCTGTGGCTGTGGCTGACCACCTGGGCGTGGATCATCCTGTGCTCGTTCCGCGCCGGCGGGGACCAGTGGGACAACCCGCGCTACCGCCTGATGTTCCTGCTCATCCAGGCGGGGCTGGCGGCTTTTGCCCTGTCCTGGGCTCGCCAAGGACGCGACCGCTGGTTCTGGCGCACGCTGGCAATGGAAGGCTGCGCCCTGGTTTGCCTGGGTTACTGGTATTATGCCCGCTATGCCAAATGGGAAGCCGGGCAGGTGCACATCCTGCTCATCGTGGCGCTGATCCTCGTGTCCTGGGTCCTGATCCTGGCAGGGGGGTGGTGGCGGGATCGCCGTCCCAAGCGACCGTAGGCTGTGCCAGGCTTGTCGATAGATCCTTGATGACCCATCTCCGCCCGGTTACGACGCTCATCCCGAGCGGGTGAGCCCGCCTTCCACTTGACTTTCCCCTGTTCGCGCTTATAATTCAACAACTGAATTTTGAAAGGAGCCAACATGACTGTCGCTCTCATCACCGGCATCACCGGTCAGGATGGTTCGTACCTGGCGGAATTCCTGCTCGAAAAAGGCTACGAGGTCGTGGGCATGGTGCGCCGTTCCAGCACCGTGACCTACGAGCGCATCGAGCACATCCAGAACGATATCAGCCTGATCCAGGGTGACCTGCACGACCAATCCTCGCTGGTCGCCATCCTGGAGGAGAACCATCCGGATGAGGTCTACAACCTCGCCGCCCAATCCTTTGTGGCAACTTCCTGGAGCCAGGCAGTGCTCACCGGGGAGGTCACCGCCATGGGTGTGACCCGCCTGCTGGAAGCCATCCGCCTGGTGAACCCGGGCATCCGCTTCTACCAGGCTTCCTCCAGTGAAATGTTCGGCAAAGCCGTGGAGGTCCCGCAGCGCGAATCCACCCCGTTCTACCCGCGCAGTCCGTACGGCGTGGCAAAGGTCTACGGGCACTGGATCACGGTCAACTACCGCGAATCCTACGGCCTGCACACCGTTTCGGGCATCCTGTTCAACCACGAAAGCCCGCGCCGGGGACTGGAGTTCGTCACCCGCAAGATCTCGGATGGCGTGGCACGCATCAAGCTGGGCATGTCAGATAAACTGATGCTCGGCAACCTGGAAGCGCGCCGCGACTGGGGCTTTGCCGGCGAGTACGTGCAGGCGATGTGGATGATGCTTCAACAGGAAAAGCCGAAGGACTACGTCATCGGCACGGGAGAGACCCACTCGGTGCGCGAGTTCTGCGACCACGCCTTCAAGTCCGTCGGTTTGAATTTCGAGGACTATATCCATCAGGACCCGCGCTACCTGCGCCCCTCGGAGGTGGACCTGCTGATCTCCGATCCCACGCTGGCGCGGCAGGAATTGGGCTGGAAGCCCACGACGACCTTCCAGGGGCTGGTCGAGATGATGGTCGAAGCCGACCTGGCGCGCCTGCAGAACGCCCGGTTGCCGGTATGAGCATAACGACCGAACCCGCCCGCGAACTCGCCCTGCTCGAGTCCATCGAAAAGGACCCGGATGTGACCCAGGCATCGCTTGCCACGCAGATGGACGTGGCGGTTGGCACCGTCAACTGGCATCTCAAGCGCCTGATCGAAAAAGGTTACGTCAAGATCAAGCGCGCCGAGCGCAAGAAACTTCGCTACATCATCACGCCTGAGGGCATTGCCCTGCGCGCCCGCCTGACGGTGGATTATATCGACCAGCAGTTCCGCCTGTACCGCACGACGCGCACCCGTGTGCGTGAATACATGGAGGAGGTGCGGCGCGGCGGCTTCACCCATGTACGCCTGCAGGGTGAGGGTGATGTGGCGGATATCTGCCGCCTGACCTGCCTCGAACAGGGCATCGGCATCTCCGACGAGGAGCACCTGCCGGTGCTGGAGGTGGTCGGTCTGAAAGTCACCCTGCGGCAGGGAGGCACCCATGCCTGAAAAACGCCATGTGCTGCTGACCGGCGGCGCGGGCTATATCGGCTCGCTGCTGACCTCCTTTTTGCTGCGTGAGAACTGGCAGGTGACGGTGGTGGACAACCTGCTCTACGGCGGCGAATCCCTGCTGGGGTTCCTCCCGCATCCCGATTTTCACTTCTTCAAAGCGGACGTGGCGGAACCCGGGATGGTGCGCTCCGCCCTGCGCAAGGACTGGGTGAAGCCGGAGGCGGTCATCCACCTGGCGGCGATCGTGGGTTTCCCCGCCTGCCAGGCACTCGGCAGGCAGGCTGCCTGGCGTTACAACGTGGAGGCTGTCAAGCGCGTCCACGAACAGGCAGAGCGCATCGGTGCCGCCAGGTTCGTCTTCACCTCCACGTACAGCAATTACGGTCTCTCTGCGGACGGGAAGGCGCTTGTCGAGGACTCGCCGTTCAACCCGCAATCGCTGTACGCCGAAACGAAGATCGCCGCCGAGGAATACCTGCTCTCAGCCCGCGAGAGCGGACCTGCCGCGCTGATCTTCCGCCTGGCAACGCTCTACGGCATCTCGCCCCGCACGCGCTTCGACCTGATCGTCAACCAGTTCGTGCTGGATGCCTACACCCGCCGCGAGTTGATCATCTACCAGCGCGGCTACTCGCGCTCCTTTGTCCATGTGCAGGATGTTGCGCGCGGCTTGATGCTCGGTCTGGATGCCAGCGAGGCGAAGGCGCGCGGGCAGGTCTACAACCTGGGCACGGAGGACGGCAACCATACCAAGGACCAGATCGTGGCGCTGGTGCTCAAGCGCCTGCCCGAGACATCGGTCGTGTACAAGGACCTGTCTTTTGGCGGCGACATGCGCGACATCACGGTTTCGTTCGAGAAGATACGCCAGGAACTTGGTTTCAACGCCAGCCTGACCGTGGAGGATGGGGTGCGGGAGGTGGTGTACGCCCTGCGCAGCGGCATCATCCGCGACCCGGGCGATGAACGCTACACCAATGCCCGCTTCATTGTTCAATAAGACGGATGGGTGCATGGTTGAGAAGGAGTTGAACAGCATGGCCGCGAGTTCATTCTGGGGTGGGAAACGGGTCATCGTGACCGGGGGAGCCGGGTTCCTGGGGAATTTTGTCACCCGCAGCCTGGTGGCGGGCGGCGCCGGGGAAGTGCTCATCCCGCGCATCGAGCATTACGACCTGACCCAGCGCGCCGATATCCTGCGCCTGCTGGATGATGCCATGCGCCCGGCAGGTGAACGCCCGGCACACCTGGCGCCGCAGGGCATCCCCGGATACGCCCCGCAAGAGCCGGTCTCCTTCCAGCCTGCCGACCTGGTCGTCCTGCACCTGGCGGCGCGCGTGGGCGGGATCGGCGCCAACCTGGAACACCCGGCGGAGTTCTTCTACGATAACCTGATGATGGGTGTGGAATTGATGCACCAGTCGTGGCGACTGGGCGCCGGCAAGTTCATCGCCATCGGGACGGTATGCGCCTATCCAAAGGATACGCCGGTGCCGTTCAACGAGGCTGACCTGTGGAACGGATACCCCGAGGAGACCAATGCGCCCTACGGGCTGGCGAAGAAGATGCTGCTCGTGCAGGCGCAGGCATACCGCCAGCAATACGGCTTCAATGCCATCTTCCTGCTGCCGGTCAACCTGTACGGACCCGGCGATAATTTCGACCCGGCTTCCTCGCATGTCATCCCCGCCCTGATCCGCAAGTTCCTGGAGGCGAACCAGCGCGGCGAGAAACAGGTGGAGGTGTGGGGTGATGGTTCGCCGACGCGCGAGTTCCTGTACGTCGAGGATGCCGTGGAGGGCATTCTGCTGGCGGCGGAGCATTATGACAGCGCCGAACCGGTCAACCTGGGATCGGGGAACGAGATCTCCATCCGGGCGCTGGCGGAACTGATCGCCCGCCTGACCGGTTACCAGGGTGAACTGGTCTGGGATACGTCACGCCCCAACGGTCAGCCGCGCCGCGCCCTGGATGTCAGCCGGGCTGAGCGGCTGTTCGGTTTCCGCGCCCGCACCTCCTTCGAGCAGGGGCTGCGCCGCACGATCGATTGGTACCGCGCCCAGCATCCGGAAGGGAGCCGGGCGTGAGCAAGACATTACACGCGGAAGCGCAAGCCGCCGAGCCGGGCTGGGACATGGTGCTGCGCCCCCGGCGGCGCCTGTTCGATCTGCGCCTGGGCG
>JBFYSG010000248.1:0-3050 GCA_041301835.1 Chloroflexota bacterium
GGTTGACCTCCACCTCGGCAGCCTGGGCCGCAAAGGCATAGGCAAAGTGCATGTCACCGCCCTGCCCCAGGGGTAGAGTCTGCGGCGCCCAGTATTCGTACAGGGCGCGCGACTGCTGACCAGCGGCGCGCATCTCCACCGCCAGCGCACCCAGCGGGATGCGCTGTGCGCCGATCTGTGCCAGGCCTTCCTCGAAACGGACATGGTCGGGCGGCAGGTCGTACTTTTCCGCCAGGTAGGCGCATAGCGCCTGGCGCAGCGAGCGGGCGGCGTACAGGGCGGCGTTCCCGGTCACATAGGTCTGGCGTGAGGCGGTGGTCGGTCCGCCATCCGGGGTCAGGTCGGTATCCATGACCAGCACGCGCACGCGCGCCGGCGGTTGATGGAATTCCTGCGCCACGATCATCTGCAGCACGGTCACCAATCCCTGCCCCAGTTCCGCGGCGGAGGTGCGCACTTCGAACGAGCCATCAGGATACAACTGCACCTCGGCGGAGGACTTGTCCGGCGCGCCTCCGCCCAGACCCGTGTTCTTGTATGCCACCGCAAAGCCCCAGGCTCGCTGCAGGTGTGGCAGCCCGGCGACCGGTCGCGCCTGGAATGGCGCTTCCTGGTCTGTGAGGCGCAGTACCTCCGCCTCCACCCGGTCGATGCAATCGAGCAAGCCCACGCTTTCGCGCAGTTCCTGCCCGGTATTGGTGATGCTGCCCACGTGCAGGGCGTTCATCCGGCGCAGCTCCACGCAGTCGATGCCCAGTTGCGCGGCAAGCCGGTCCATCATCGACTCTACCGCAAAAGCAGACTGGGTGACGCCAAAACCGCGGAACGCCCCCGCAGGCGGGTTGTTGGTGTACATGGCATAGCAATCCGCCCGCACGTGCGGCACATCGTAGGGTCCGGCGGAATGCGTGGTGGCGCGGGTCATCACTTTCTCTCCCAGTGAGGCGTACGCACCCGTGTCTCCATACAACTCGGTCTCAACTGCGGTCAACCTGCCGTCGCGCCGGGCACCCAGTTTCACCCGGATGCGGGTGGCGTGCCGCTTGGGATGCACCAGGAAACTCTCGCGGCGGTCAAAGAGCAGTTTGACCGGGTGCTGCGTGACATGCGCCAGCAGGGCGGCATGGATCTGCCCGCTGATGTCTTCCTTGCCGCCGAAGCCGCCGCCCATCAACTGCCCGACAATACGCACGCGTTCATCCGCCACACCCAGGGCGCGCGCCACCTGGCTGCGGTCGGCGTAGGGGATCTGCGAACCGACATAGATCTCCATGCGCCCGTCTGCCAGCGGCACGGCGATACTGCATTCGGGCTCCAGGAAGGCGTGCTCGGTGATCGGGGTGTGAAAAGTGTGTTCCAGGATGACATCCGCCCCGGCGAATCCCTGTTCCACATCGCCCTTGCGCACCTTGATATGCTTGAGCAGGTTGCCCTGGGCGTGCAGGGCGGGCGCATCCGGGCTGCGCGCCTGCACCGGGTCGCTGATGACCGGCAGGGCTTCCAACTGGAGTTCGATCCTGCCTGCCGCCTCGAGGGCGGTCTCACGGCTCTCGGCTGCCACAATGGCGATCGCATCGCCGACATAGCGCACGCGCTCACCCAGCCCTACCAGCGAGGGCCAATCCGGGATGACCAGCCCGTGGTTGTGCTCGCCGGGGATATCCTGGGCGGTGAGGATGGCAATCACACCTGGCAGTGACCGCGCCGCGGACAGGTCGACGCCGCGCAGGATGGCATGCGGAACGCCGGCGCGCCTGACCGCAGCATGCAACATGCCGGGGAAGACCAGGTCGTCGGTGTAGCGCGCCGTGCCGTTCACTTTTTCCACCGCATCCGGGCGCACCACCTGCCGCCCGATCACGCTTTCCCCGGGATCCAAACCCGGCATGCCCGGGCTGGCAACCGGTCCCCCGCTTTGCAGGGCATCTGCCGCGGCTTGCACCGCGCTCTCGATGGATGGATACCCGGCGCAGCGGCACAGGGTATCCTTGAGCGCCGCACGGATCTGCGCCTGCGTCGGATTCGGATGGCGCTGCAGCAGGGCATAGGCGACCATGATCTGCCCTGGCGTACAAAATCCGCACTGCACGGCTCCATGCTTGATGAATGCCTCCTGCAGGGCGTGCAGCTGCCCCTCCCCCGGGGCGATACCCTCGATGGTCAGGACGCTCCGCCCGCTGGCACGCTCCGCTGGATAAATACAGGACATCACCGGCTCGCCATCCACCAGCACGGTGCAGGCGCCGCATTCGGCTTCATTGCACCCGATCTTGGTCCCGGTCAGGTGCAGGCGCGTGCGCAGCAGGTCTGCCAGGGTCTCGCCCGCCAGCGGTGACAGGCGGTGCAGCTTGCCATTAACGGTCAGGGTGATCTCGGTATCCATGCTCAGGTCATGCGCGTGACGCGCCCGCCCGTTCCCAGGCGACTGCCAGGGTCTGCTTCAAGAGGACCGCCACCAGCTCACCTCGGTAGGCGGAGGTTGCCCGCCTTGGGCTGGTGCGGAAGCTGACCTGCTCCCGCACGGCTGCCAGGGCGCGCGCCAGGTGCGTTTCGTCCGGGGGATTGCCCGTCAGGGCGGCTTCCGCGCCTTCCAGGCGCCGGGGCGTGGGACCGGAAGGTCCGCAGGCGATGCGCACGCTTGTGATTACGTCCGCGCCGCGTTCCAGCCACAGCGAGAGGTTGAGGATCGGCAGGGCGATACCCTGCAGGCGCATCACGCGCTGGAACGCGGATGCCTGCCCGTCCGTCGCCAGGGGGATGTGGAAACCGGTCAGCAGTTCCCGCCCGGTTCTCAAGGCGGATTCACCCGGACCGGTGAACAGGTCCTGCACGGCAACCCGGCGGGTGCCGGACAGGTCCGCGACCTCCGCCTGCGCATCCAGGCACATCAGGGCGATCGAACCATCTGCGGCAGGCAGGGCATGGGCGACATTGCCCCCCAGGGTGGCAACATTGCGTACCTGCGGTCCGGCGATGAGTTCACAGGCATCCAGCAGGGCTGCGGCATGCCGCCGGACAAGGTCCGAACCTGCCAGGCGGGCAACCGGCAC